>JAFMHE010000061.1:0-11714 GCA_017854675.1 Paracoccaceae bacterium
GTAACGCCCTTCCGGCCCGCAAGATCAACGAAATACTGCCACGCCACGCGGCCAGAGCGTGATCCGCGTGTTGCCTGCCATTCAACGGCTTCGGCGCGCAGGGTCGCATCGTCAATCTTGACGTCATGCGCGTCGCAATAGCCTCGGATCATCGCCAGATATTGATCCTGATCGCAGGCATGGAAACCCAGCCACAGACCAAAACGGTCCGATAGCGAGACTTTTTCTTCGACCGCTTCGCCCGGATTGATACCCGATCCGCGCTCGTTCTCGATCATGTCGCGTGGCATCAAATGGCGCCGGTTCGACGTGGCATAAAGCACAACGTTCTCCGGCCGCCCCTCGATCCCGCCATCCAGAACCGCCTTAAGCGATTTGTAATGCGCGTCATCATGGCCAAAACTCAGATCATCGCAAAACAGGATAAACCGCTCTGACGCGCCGCGCAGCAGGTTCAACAGACGGCCCACAGACGGCAAGTCTTCGCGCTGCAACTCAACAATCTTCAACGCTTGATGCTCTTGTTGAACAGCGGCGTGGATCGCTTTGACAACGCTGGATTTTCCCATGCCCCGTGCGCCCCACAGCAGCGCATTGTTGGCAGGCAGCCCCGCAGCAAACTGGCGGGTGTTCTGCAACAGGGTATCGCGGGACCGGTCAATGCCAACCAGCAAGTCCAGCGCTACGCGGGACACCTTGGCCACAGGCTCCAACCGGTCGGGGCCGGTGTGCCACACAAACGCCGTCGCCTGCGCAAAGTCCGGAGCGGCAAGCGGCGCCGGAGCCATCCGCTCCAGCGCCGCTGCAATCCGGTCCATCGGATCGTCAATCATTTAAGGGTGTCCTTGTCCTCAAATTCATCGCCAAGGTCATCCTCGTCATCATCATAATAGCCTTCGGCACGCAGCTTGGCTTCGCGCTTGCGCTCCACCCGCTTTACCAGCTGGATCGAAATTTCATAAAGCCCGTAAACCACCACAAACAGGATCAATTGCGTGATCACATCGGGCGGCGTCACCAGTGCGGCCAGAACCAGAATCGCAACCATCGCGTATTTGCGCACGTTGCCAAGACCCTCTGCACTGACCAGTCCAGCCTTGCCCATCAGGGTCAACAGCACGGGCAACTGAAAACAAAGCCCAAAGGCCATGATAAATTTCAACGAAATATCGAGGCTCTCGTTCACCTTACCAAAAAAGGTAATGGTCGGCCCGCTGGATTCCCTTGCGGCTTCAATCATGCCCCCGGTCGTGGTGGACAGCAGGTTTGTCACCATTGACGACGCATCCGCAAACCCCAAAAGAAAGCTCATCGCGAGCGGCGTCACCACGAACTGTGCAAAGCTGGCGCCGATGAAAAACATAACCGGAGATGCGATCATAAACGGCAAAAACGCATTCTTTTCATTGCGGTAAAGACCGGGCGCCACAAAGCGCCACATCTGAAAGCCGATCACCGGAAACGCCAGGGCAAAGCCACCGACCATCGCCACGCGAAAAAGCGTGAACAGATATTCTTGCGGACTGGTAAACTGCAACGCGGGATTGTCATCGCCCATCGAACGCAGCGTATCCACCACAGGTTTCAACAAGAAATTCATCACATGTTCTGCGATGAAATCACCCTGAATCGGGATGAAAAACACCGATATCGTGACCAAAAGCGCCAGAACCGACCGGATCAGCCGTGTGCGTAGCTCTGCCAGATGTTCAATCAGCGGGGCGGCGCTGCCGTCAATGTCGTCAATATCGTCGTTCGCGCTCATGAATTACTCTTTTTCTACCGCTTTCGGCGGCGTTACTTTCGCCTCCAGTTCTTCGGCCTTGGCCATCGCCTCGGCTGCTTCACGCTGCTTGCGCTCTGCGGCTGTGCGCGCGGTGGCCGCCTGAATTTTTCTCATATTTTCAGTGCGTTCCGCTGACATCTTGCCCGTCTCTGAATTCGGATCAAGCCCGTCGGTCAAGGACGACGCAGCGGATTTGACCCCGTCCATCGCCGTGCCAATCGGATTGGTCGCAGCCTTCAGCGACGTGTTCAGGGTCTTTGACACTTCGCGCATGCCCGACTGGTCCGCGGCGTCGTTCATCGCCGACGAAAACTCGCGCGCCATGCCTTTTGCCTTGCCCACATATTGGCCCACCCTGCGGAACAGGATTGGCAAATCTTTGGGGCCCACCACGATCAGCGCAACGATCCCGATGACCAGCAGTTCCGCCCAACCGAGATCGAACATTGCTTAAACCTTGTCTTTTTTCGTGTCGCTCTCAACGGAGGTCGTCGCCTGAGTGTCCTCGGTCAACTCTTTCTCGCCTTCGCTGATGCCCTTTTTAAAGCTGGTGATGCCTTTGCCAACTTCGCCCATCAAGCTAGAGATTTTGCCACGCCCAAACAGCACCAGCACCACAATAGCGATCAGCAGCAGACCCGGCAGTCCAATATTACCAATACCCATTTCATTCTCCCAGAGTTATCCGCGCCAAACGCGCAGGTGTTCCACTTTCGTTTAGATCAGGTGCTGCACCCGCAAAAGGGAAAACACCGCCGCGCCACGCGCGGGAGAGCTCGAAAGACGATTCAAATTGCACGCTCACGCCTCAACTGACAGTTTTTTGGCAGTTGTCTTGCGCAAAACCGGCTCAGTGGTGTAATCCTATGCGCATGCGCCGCTCAGATCGCCTTTTTCAATTGGTTTCGACCCTCAGCGATTATGCCCTGCACCGTGCAGAGGACCTCGCGCAGGCGCAGGGCGTGTCACTGCGTACATTATACCGGGATATTGCGCGGCTTCAGACCGCCGGTGTGCCCGTCGCGGGAACGCGCGGTGCGGGCTATCGTCTTACACCCGCAGTCACCCTGCCGCCGCTGACCCTGACGGAGGACGAAGTCGAAGCCCTTCAGCTTGGCCTTGCGATTGTCCTGCAAAGCCCGGATCCCGATCTGCGGACCCATGCAGAAACGCTCGCTGAGAAAATCGACGCGGCATTGCCCGAAATGGCGCAGCCTGACGCGCTCCAATGGGCACAGATACCAAATCCGTTCGCAGATGCAGCGCGCGGGCTGGGGCACCTTCCGATCTTGCGAGCAGCCATAAAAGCACGCCAGAAACTGCGCGTGATCTACAACAGGGAGGACACAACGGTGCAGCAACATACAGCACATCCGTTGTCGTTGACGCATTACGCAAGGTCATGGCTCCTGACCGCCTACTCAGAGGAAACCGGTCGACCAGAGACCTTGCGCCTTGACTTGATCGAGGATGCAACAGCGCTGCCGGAACTCTTCTAGCCGCGCAAAACCCAACCGGTTTGGGCAGGCAGAAACGCCTCCACGCTGGCTTGTGCGACGACAATCGTCTCCTCGCCGGACGCCACATTCAATCCACCCAACACGGCGCGCACCTCGGCCCGTCCGCGCGGCAGCTTGGCGACCAGCGCATCAACATCCACCTTGTCAGGTTCCTGAACCGCAACCGTGACCTGCACCCGCATCTGGTCATGCGACATGCCCGTCACGCCAAAAATCGGCAAGGACGAATGCCGCAAAGCGTCCTCAATCGCGCGCATGCAGGCTTTGGTATAATCCATGCCGTGCAGGTCGTTGCCCATGCCCATCTCGATGATCAATCGTTGCTCAGACATCGGCACGCTCCATATCAAAGCCAACAGACAGGGCCGCGTTGGCCATGATCGTTGGGTTGCCTTCGCCCTCGGGGCGTTCGATATCCAACCCGCCCTTGACGACATTGACCGTCACCTGCCCGTAGGGGAACACCGCTTTCAGACGCTCCACATCCACTTCACCCGGATTTTGCACCCCGACATCCAGGCGATTGCGCATGTCTGTCTTATCAAAGCCGAACAGCTCTGCCAGATTGATCGAATTGTGCCACAGCGCATCGCGCACAGCGCGCTCGGCGGCTTGGGTGTAATCGCCCCGCCGAAGGGACGACCCCATCCCGAACTCCACCAGCAATGTCTGCGCCGCTTTTTGGTTACCCATGGGTTACCCCCTCCTTGGCCGGAAATACAAAACACCGGTCCCGCCGGATCGTCAGCCACATCACCGCACCGGGTTGGGGCAAAAACACATTCGGCACTGTGGCCTTGAGCGTCGATCCGTCATGATCCATCACAAACTCCACAAGGCTTTCATGCCCCATGAACCTTGCGCGTGACACGACTGCGCGCGCGGGCGTGCCGTCGCTGGCTGTGGGCAAAGGCCCCTTTCCCGCACGGTCAAAATCAATGCGCACATGCTGGGGCCGGAATACGATATCAACCGCCGTACCATCAGGCACACCAGGCGCCAGAAACCGCCCGAACGGGGTATGCGCCAAGGCGCCTGTGACCTCGGCCCGGATCACATTCGCATCCGAGAAGAACAGCACAGCCGCCCTATCAACCGGCCGCGTGTAGACGTTATAAGGCGCACCTTGCATGACGATTTTGCCATCGCGCATCAAGGCGATCTCATCGGCCATGCGCATCGCTTCTTCGGGCTCATGGGTGACCAGCAACACGGCAGTGTCTTCTTCCTTGAGGATCGCCAGCGTTTCATCGCGGATGCCGTCCCGCAGACGGTTATCAAGGCCGGAAAACGGTTCATCCATCAACATAATGCGCGGTCTGGGGGCCAATGCGCGCGCCAGCGCGACGCGCTGTTGTTCTCCACCCGACAACTGGTGCGGATAGCCGTCGATGAACCGCCGCATCGCCACCCGATCAAGCAATTCCTCAACCCGCGCGCGTTTCTCGGCCTTGGTGCCTTTCAGGCCGAACGCCACGTTGTCGCCCACTGACAAATGCGGAAACAGCGCGAAATCCTGAAACATCAACCCGATCTCGCGCCGCTCTGGCGGGACACGGAAAACGGTATCGCAGATCAGCTTGCCATCAACATGAATGGTGCCGCTGTCTTGCATCTCAACACCTGCGATCATCCGCAGTGTCGTTGACTTGCCGCAGCCCGACGGGCCCAACAAACACGTCACCTGCCCCGGCATGATCTGCAACGACACGCCATCCACGACCTTGCGGCCCGCATAGGTGCGCTGCAAATCTTTGATCTCAAGGCGTGGCGTAGAAAGGGGCATGGGTATCCGACAAAATTGATCAGACTTCAGGTATCAGCCCCGCCGCAGCCCCGCAAGCACCGCTGCAAATCCAACGGCCAAAACCACAATGCAGATCACCAGCAATTGCTCGTACTTGTGACCCTCTGGCAAAGCTGCCGCAACCATCGGCCAACTGCGCGCGAAATAGGCGAACGCCCCCAACATCGCTGCGCCAAACGCCACCATATAAGCCCAAAGCGCCACATCCCTGCGCGCCACCAGCCCGACAATCAACACCGGCGTCAGAAA
Source organism: Paracoccaceae bacterium (assembly GCA_017854675.1). Classification (GTDB taxonomy): domain Bacteria; phylum Pseudomonadota; class Alphaproteobacteria; order Rhodobacterales; family Rhodobacteraceae; genus Sulfitobacter. The sequence goes on from JAFMHE010000061.1 coordinate 5,363, forward strand.
CATCGACGCCGTGCCAGACACCGCCACCGCGTCAAACAACGTGGCATTCCCCCATAATGTCAACGCCGTACCTGCGACCATAAAGACCACCATCACCACGCGCCCCCCTGCCAGCGTTCTGGGCGCAAGACGCAATTCCTCGACCACCAACCGCGCCGATGACGCCAGCGCAGAATCAAGCGTGCTCAGCGCCGAGACCAGCAATGAAATCATCAGCGCCACAAAAACCCATGTCGGGAACATTGTGGACCACGTGCCGATCAGTTCCCCTTCATAGGCGGCACCGATCAGGCTGGCCTGAATGCCAAAGAAGCCAAAGCCGATGATACACAGCGTCGATATCCAGAACGCATGCAAGAATGAGGCCCGCGTCGTGGCCGGATCCGCGATAAACCCACGATCCATCATCACCGGATCGTGCGCGGGATAGGAAAACACCTGCAACGCCGCCACCGCCAGCAAAATCCAACCGTTGTATGCCCCCGCAGCGCCGGGTGCAGTAATGACCGCGCCGAAATCAAACCCGGGACTGGCCACCAGCGCCACAAAAGCAACGCCAAAAACCACCAGAAAAACCACCATCTGGACCACATCCGTGCGCAGCGCCGCAGACAACCCGCCCCATGCGGAATACGCCAGCCCCAGCGCCGCAACGACCAAGATCGCCGTTGTCCCACTGCCCGCCAGAACCGCGTTAAAGATCAGCCCGACCACCAGCAGATTGGCAAAGACCTCAGACAACAGCCGCAGCGCGATGACGATGTTGTAACACCCCGTCCCGCTGCGCCCGAAACGCGATCGAAGCCAGTCTTGCATCGAACGCGCGCCTTGAGCCCGCAGGTGCCCGACAATGAACGCCCCGCTCAAAAACGATCCGTAATAAGCCGCATAGGCCAAGGTGCCCGCGATCCCGTAGTAATATCCCAGAATGGCGGCGTTCATCAGCGAGCGGGCGAATATCCAGGTGGTGACTTGGCTCAAAACCAGCACCCACAGACCCGGCGCTTGTCCTGTCGCGTTCAGCCCGCCAAAGAAACCGTCCACAGAGGCGCGGCGCGGTGCTGCCAGCAGGCTGACAATCAGAATGGCCGCGAAAATGACGATCAATAGGGTGGTTTGCATGGGTTCTGACCTGTGTTTGTAACGGGTCCAAGCCTTAGGGCGGTCAGCAAAAAGGGGCCAGTGCAGAACCGGCCCCTTCTCTTAATCGTGAACAAAGAAAGTCCCGATTACATCGTGATGTTGGTAGCCCCGCCATCCAGCAGGATGCTTTGCCCGACGATGAAACCCGCATGGGTCGAACACAAAAACGCACAGGCCGCGCCAAATTCATCCCGCGTGCCGTACCGCCCCGCCGGAATGGTTGCCGACCGCTCTTCTCGGGCCTGATCAAGCGTGATGTTACGCGTCTTGACCACGGCACCATCCAGCGCATCGGCGCGGTCGGTCGCGTGAATGCCCGGCAAAAGGTTGTTGATTGTCACACCCTTGCCCGCCACCTGACGGCTTGTACCCGCGACATATCCGGTCAAACCCGTCCGTGCCGCATTGCTCAGTCCCAAAACACCGATGGGCGCGCGCACGGATTGCGAGGTGATGTTTACCACCCGGCCCCAACCCCGATCCATCATGCCCGGCACCAGCGCTTTGATCAGCGCAATGGGGGCCAACATGTTGGCATCCAACGCCTTGATGAAATCTTCGCGGTCCCAGTCTTGCCACATACCCGGAGGAGGGCCGCCCGCGTTATTCACCAGAATATCAACGTCACCCGCCGCAGCAATCACCTCCGCCTGCCCCTCAGGGGTCGCGACGTCTGCAGCAATGGTGGTGATCTCGACACCATATTCGGCGCGCAACCGCGCCGCAGAGGCCTCAAGCGCCTCGGCGCCGCGTGCATTCATCACAAGGTTGACACCAGCAGCAGCCAGATGCTCTGCACAGCCCAGCCCAAGTCCCTTGGAGGACGCACAGACAAGCGCCTTTTTGCCTTTAATTCCCAAATCCATTTTTCGATTCCTTTTCTATTCTGCCCCAGACCTAGCAGACCGCGCCGCGCTTGCCAGCAAAACACCCCGCCCTTGACCCACGGCAGATAGGATTTCGCCAAAGCGCTTGCCTGAACAGGTCCGCGACCAAAGGAACCAAATGAAGCATTGGCTCACCATGTCAGCGAGGAACCGCGCCGCCTTTGTGGCTACACTGGTTACGTGCATGGTATCGCTCGCAAGGCCGCAGGCAATTCGGCCCGAACATGAACGACGCCGTTTGATGCATCCGTTCAGTTCAGTATTTAAAGCGAAAAGAAATGAAAGCCGCCCGCATTTCTTTTCGCTTTAAATACTGAAACCAAAGACCGGCCAAGCCATACCGACATTAGCGTCAGACTTGTACCCGCGCAGATGTAGGGTATGTGTACGCCCGACAAACACCGCGTGATAGAGGTGCAGGGCGGAGCGCCGCCCGTTCAGCACCCCGATGTCACGTCAAGAACGAGTGTGATGATGCTGGATACAAACCATAACCGCCCTGCCCTGCCCGCAGAGATCGCGCGCCGCCGGACGTTCGCGATTATCAGCCACCCGGACGCAGGTAAAACCACACTGACAGAGAAATTCCTGCTGTTCGGTGGTGCGATCCAGATGGCCGGACAGGTCCGCGCCAAAGGCGAGGCGCGCCGCACCAGATCCGACTTTATGGCGATGGAAAAAGACCGCGGCATTTCTGTCTCTGCATCCGCCATGTCGTTCGATTTCACCACCAAAGAAAAGACCTTCCGGTTCAATCTGGTAGATACCCCCGGCCACTCCGATTTCTCTGAAGATACCTACCGCACGCTGACGGCCGTCGACGCCGCTGTCATGGTGATTGACGGCGCCAAGGGCGTGGAGAGCCAGACCCAAAAGCTGTTTGAGGTCTGCCGCATGCGCGACCTGCCAATCCTGACCTTCTGTAACAAGATGGACCGCGAGAGCCGGGATGTGTTCGAGATCATTGACGAGATCCAAGAAAACCTTGCCATCGACGTGACCCCCGCCAGTTGGCCCATCGGCGTGGGCCGTGATTTCATCGGCTGTTATGACATCTTGCGCGACCGGCTGGAACTGATGGACCGCGCCGACCGGAACAAGGTCTCTTCCAGCATTGAAATCAACGGGCTGGATGATCCAAAGCTTGCCCAACATGTGCCGACTGAGTTGTTGGCAAAACTGCGCGAAGATCTTGAAATGGTGCGCGAACTGATGCCGCCGCTGGATGCGGAACTGATGGCCGAAGGCTCGCTTACGCCGATCTGGTTCGGGTCCGCGATCAATTCGTTCGGGGTCAAGGAACTGATGGAAGGCATTGCCAGATTCGGTCCAGAACCGCAGATACAACGCGCAGAGCCACGCCAGATTTTACCCGAAGAAACAAAAGTTACTGGTTTTGTCTTTAAAGTGCAGGCCAACATGGACCCCAAGCACCGTGACCGCGTGGCATTCGTGCGTCTCGCCTCGGGGCATTTTCTGCGTGGCATGAAAATGACCCATGTGCGCAGCAAAAAGCCGATGACGATCAGCAATCCGGTTATGTTCCTCGCCTCTGACCGCGAGTTGGCCGAGGAAGCATGGGCAGGTGACATCATAGGTATTCCGAACCACGGGCAATTGCGCATCGGTGACACACTGACCGAAGGCGAGATGCTGCGCGTCACGGGCATCCCGTCTTTCGCGCCCGAATTGCTGCAAGTGGTGCGTGCGGGCGATCCGCTCAAGGCCAAACATCTCGAAAAAGCCCTGATGCAATTTGCAGAAGAAGGTGCCGCCAAAGTATTCAAACCCTCCATTGGCTCAGGGTTCGTCGTCGGTGTCGTCGGGCAGTTGCAGTTCGAAGTGCTCGCCAGCCGGATCGAATTGGAATACGGCCTGCCCGTGCGGTTCGAACAATCGCAGTTTACCTCGGCGCGTTGGGTCAATGGACCAAAGCAAGCCGTTGATAAGTTTACCGAAACCAACAAGCAGCATATCGCGCATGATCATGACGGCGACATTGTCTATCTGACGCGCCTGCAATGGGACATTGACCGGGTAGAGCGCGATTACCCGGATGTGCGTCTTACGGCGACAAAGGAAATGATGGTCTGATGGCCACATGGGGTGTCTCGGCCACGATCAAAGCCCCCACCGCGCAGATCCTGCACTGGGCCGCCTTTCATCTGGAGGCGGGCGCCGATTGTCTGCACATCTACATTGATGATGGCAATCGCGAAGCTTTTAACGCATTGAAAACGCACCCAAAGGTCAACGTCACGCTGTGTGATGAACGCTATTGGGAGAAACGCAAAGGGGCGCGCCCGCCCACCCATCAAGTGCGCCAAACGGTCAATGCCACGCATGCATACCGCAACGCGCATGATCTGGATTGGTTGATCCACATCGACGTCGATGAATTTCTGATCGCAGACCAGCCCATTGGCGCAACCCTGTCGGCGCTGCCGGACAGCACATTAACCGCGCGCATCCGCCCGATGGAGCAACTCTCCGGCACGCCCACCGCGTTCAAAGCGTTCATTCCCAACAGCCCCGACCGCGCCCGCATCGTAGCCGACCTTTATCCGACATACGGTGCCTATCTTAAAGGCGGATTTCTGAGCCATCTGGCCGGCAAGGTCTTTGCCCGGACAGGCCACGACAAAATCCATGTGCGCATCCACAACGTGTTTCAAGCCGGTCAGATGGTCCCGACCACAGAACTGTTGCCACACATCGACCTTGCCCATGCGCATGCCACAAGCTGGGAAAGCTGGCTTGCTGCGTACCGTTACCGGCTGACCAAAGGGTCATATCGGGCAGAGCTTGCGCCGAACAAACCCTACGACAAGGGGGGGCTTTCGATGCATGATCTATTCACCATGATCGAGGCCGAGAACGGCGAGGCGGGTTTGCGCGCGTTCTTTGAAGAGGTATGCGAGGACAGCCCCGATTTGCGCGCGCGTCTGACCAAACACGGGCTTTTGCGGCAGGTCGATCTAGCCCTGAACGCCCCAATAGACACATATTTCCCATATAAGACGCTCTAAACAGCGATTAATTTGACCTCTGCCCCCCAAGTTGCTATGCGGGCGCAACATGTTTTGGCGACAAACGCCATACTAGGTCATTCGGACCTGCATGGATTGATGCCGCGGGCCAGTAATCGTCCGCAAAGCACGGACAAATATGACAAAATTCTCTGACCTGAAGCTCAGCCCTAAAGTACTCAAAGCCATCGAAGAGGCAGGGTACGAATCTCCCACCCCCATTCAGGCGGGTGCCATCCCCCCCGCCCTAGAAGGCCGCGACGTTTTGGGCATTGCCCAGACCGGCACAGGCAAAACCGCCAGTTTCACACTGCCGATGATCACAATGCTGGCGCGGGGCCGCGCACGCGCACGCATGCCACGCAGCCTTGTGCTGTGCCCGACACGCGAATTGGCCGCACAGGTTGCCGAAAACTTTGACACCTACGCGAAACACGTAAAGCTGAGCAAGGCGTTGCTGATCGGTGGGGTGTCGTTCAAGGAACAGGATATCGCAATCGACAAGGGCGTCGATGTCCTGATCGCGACGCCCGGTCGTTTGCTGGACCATTTCGAACGCGGCCGTCTGATCCTGAATGACGTGAAAATCATGGTGGTGGACGAAGCCGACCGGATGCTTGACATGGGGTTCATCCCGGACATCGAACGCATCTTTGGGCTGACGCCGTTCACCCGCCAGACCTTGTTCTTTTCGGCCACAATGGCCCCAGAGATCGAGCGGATCACCAACACCTTCCTAAGCAATCCTGCGCGGGTCGAGGTTGCCCGTCAGGCCACTACAGGTGAGAACATCACCCAAGGTGTGGTCAAATTCAAAGCTTCCAAGAAAGACCGCGAAGCGACAGAAAAGCGCAAGCTGCTGCGCGCGCTGATTGACGCCGAAGGCGATGCCTGCACCAACGCGATCATCTTTTGCAACCGCAAGGTAGATGTCGATATTGTTGCCAAGTCGTTGAATAAATACGGTTATGATGCTGCCGCCATCCACGGTGATCTGGATCAAAGCCACCGCACACGCACGCTGGACGGCTTCCGTGCGGGCACGCTGCGCTTTTTGGTGGCCTCTGACGTTGCCGCGCGCGGCTTGGACGTGCCATCGGTCAGCCACGTCTACAACTTTGATGTGCCCAGCCACGCAGAGGATTACGTTCACCGCATTGGCCGCACGGGCCGTGCCGGTCGTGATGGCAAGGCGATCATGATCTGCACTCCGCGTGACGAGAAAAACCTCGAAGATGTCGAACGGCTGGTGCAGCGCGAAATACCACGTCTGGACAATCCGCTTGGCGGCGA
>JAFMHE010000061.1:12015-16653 GCA_017854675.1 Paracoccaceae bacterium
GACAACAATAACCGCGGCGGTCGTAACAACGACAACCGTGGCGGTGGCCCTGTTGTTGGTTTGGGTGATCACACGCCTGAATTCATCGGCCTCAGCTTTGCGGACCGTCCCGAAAACTAAGCTGCCTAAACTTGGCCCAGAATGCAAAAAGCCCCGCTCAACGGCGGGGCTTTTTCTATTTCACGATCAAGCGGTTCAGCTTAACCGGCTGACCACAATCGTCACTTCGGGCTTTTTGCCAATTTCGTCTTGTGCTGACTGGCGCACAACCCGCTTTAGACCGTCGTTCAGCTTGCCATCGTCTTTCAACACAGACGCTTTTGACCGGCCCAACCATTGGCTCAGATCCTCTTCCAACACATCCGTCAGTGGTGCGCGCGAACGGCCCATTTCCGGCAGGCCCATGGTATCGACCCAAGGATCGCCCAACGGCTCGTCCTCTTCGTCCATGATAACAGTCACTGTCACATGACCGTTCAACGCCATGCGGATACGGTCCCGCACCACGCCGTCCATCGCGCCGATTTGCACCGATCCGTCCAGATAAGTCCGCCCGGTCTCGACATATTCGGCCACTTTTGGCGTATTGCCGGACAGATCAATCATCATGCCGTTCACAGCCAGCACACCTTTAATGCCCTTGGCATCTGCCAGCTTTACGTGCTCGCGCAGGTGACGATGTTCGCCGTGCATCGGGATCAGGATCTGCGGTTTCACCACATCATGCAACGTTTCCAGATCGGGGCGGTTGGCGTGGCCTGACACGTGGTATTGCCCGGTGCTGTCGTCCACCACATCCACACCCATTTCCGAGAATTGGTTGATGATCCGAATGACGCCCTTTTCGTTGCCGGGAATGGTTTTCGATGAAAACAGGAACAAATCGCCCTCTTTCATCTCGATCCCCTGATACTTGCCGCGCGCCAGCTGCGCCGACGCCGCGCGCCGTTCGCCCTGCGATCCTGTGACCAACAGCATCAGATTTTCGCGTGGAATACCGCGCGCCTCTTCGGGGCTGACAGTATGCGGAAATTTGGTCATGACACCTGTCTCAAGCGAGGCCTCGACCATCCGTTTCATCGCACGGCCCAGCAGAACGACACTGCGCCCCGCCTTTTCCGCCGCGACCGCAAGTGTATGTACCCGCGCCACGTTCGACGCAAATGTTGTCGCCACAACCATGCCGCTGGCACCACTTACCAGTTTCTCAATCTCGGCGCCCAGCGTCGCCTCAGAGCGGCCAGGGTTGAGGGAAAATACGTTCGTGCTGTCACAGATCAACGCCTTGACGCCATCCTTGCACACATCTGCCCACAACGCGGGATCAAACGCTTCACCAACTCCCGGCGTCAGGTCGATTTTGAAATCACCCGAATGGATCACACGCCCCTCAGGACAGTCGATGACCATCGCAGAGCTTTCGGGGATCGAATGCGAAATCGGCAAGAAACCAACGGTAAACGGCCCCGCCTTGATCTGTTCCGGCCACGGCTGCACCGTGGTCACAGCTTCATCTGGATACCCGTGTTCAGACATCTTGCGGCGCGCGATGTTTGCGGTGAACTTGCGGGCATAGATCGGCGCTTTGAGCATCTCGTAAGTGTGCGCCACAGCGCCCACATGGTCCTCATGGGCGTGGGTAATAAACACCGCCTCAATCTGGTTTTTGCGCTCTTTCAGCCATGCAATATCCGGCAGGATCAGGTCCACACCGGGACTGCCGTCCATATCCGGAAATGCCACGCCCAAATCGACAACGATCAAACGTTCCTTGCCGGGTTTGCCGTAGCCATACACATAGGCATTCATGCCAATTTCACCCGCCCCGCCAAGGGGAAGGTAGATCAATCTCTCGCTGCTCATATTATTCAGCTAAGTCCTTATTATACTTATAAATCACGGTCAGGCCGTGCATTGTTAGGTCATCTTGGTATTCATCAAAAAGGTCCACGGCCTGCTGAAACAGCGGCGCCAACCCTCCGGTGGAAATAACGCGCATCTCGCGTTCCCGTTCCGCCTTTATCCGCGCACATATCTCACGGACGAGGCCAACGTAACCCCAGAAAACGCCCGACTGCATGCAGGCGACAGTGTTGGTGCCCACCACCTTTTGTGGTTTGGAAATGTCGACATGCGGCAGGGCGGCGGCGGCATTATGCAACGCCTCAAGCGACAGGTTCACCCCCGGCGCGATCACACCGCCGACATAAGCCCCGTCAGAAGCCACCACATCAAAGGTTGTCGCCGTGCCAAAATCCACCACAATCAGGTCAGGCCCAAAGAGATCATACCCCGCAACGGTGTTGACCAACCGGTCCGGTCCCACCGCAGTGCCCGCATCCACCCGCACGTCCACGGGCAACGCACATTCGGGTTTGCCTACGACCATGGGCCGCGTGTTGAAATATTTGTCTGACAGAACGCGCAGATTGAACACCACACGCGGCACGGTTGAACTGACGATCACATCCGTGATGTCTGCATCGACGTTTTGTAGTTTCATCAATGTGGACAGCCAGACATAATACTGATCCGCCGTGCGCTGCCATTCGGTCGCGGTGCGCCATGTGGCGATAAATTCGGTTCCGTCCCAGATCGAAAAAACCGTGTTCGTGTTGCCGCAATCAATCGCCAAAAGCATGACTGTCCCCCTTAGAAAAACACATCCGCCGCCGTGATCGCCACGCGGCCCTGTGCTGTCATTAGAATAAGATTACCGTGTTCATCGACATCCTCAAAGGTGCCAGTTGTCTCATCGCGCATGGTGCGCGCTGTGATCACCTCGCCCAGCCGTGCGGCGTGTTGCAGCCACGCCTCGCGGATTGGGGCAAAGCCAAAGGTAATGAACTGCTGCTCTGCCACCGCGTATTCCGATGCCAGCGTATCAAAGAAAACCTCGGGAGAAACATCGACACCTAACGCAGACTTCAAACTCACCGGCGTCAGTGCCCCCGCCTCTACAGCGTCACGCCCCGGCGCATGGGCAAGGTTCACGCCCACACCAATGATCAGATGCGGCCCCACACTTTCCAACAAAATACCGGCGAGTTTGCCGCCCTGCAAAAGCACATCATTGGGCCATTTCAGCGCAAAGGCATCCGCCCGTCCCGTCACGGCAACGCAAGTCCGGTACAGTGCCAATGAGGTCACAAACGACCGCAACGCCGCAACGCCCGGCTCTTCGCGCCGATCCATAATCAGGGTTCCCGCGAAATTACCGCGCGGTGTCGCCCAAGACCGGCCGCGCCGTCCGCGCGCAGCCGTCTGTTCCAACGCCAATATCCACGCAGGTCCGTTCAAGTTCGGCGCCATCCGCGCAGCTTCGGCCAGTGTGCTATCAAGAACATCAAAGACATGGCGCGCATAGCCCTGCGGCCAGCCGCTCACATCATCGTCCTGTTACGCAATTCGATCAATGGTACAGACCGGGGTGCCGTCAATTAACCAAAGCACCGGCTGCCGCCTGCGCGGCGGCTTCAACCCCGAACATATTCGCAATGCCCAGCACCATGATCAGCGCAGAACCGATCAGGAATGTCGGCAAGATCGCGCCCACATTGTTGTCCAAAGGTTCAGATTGTTCATCGCCAAAGTACATGTAGAATACGATCCGCAGATAGTAATACGCACCGATCACCGACGCGATCACACCCGCAATCGCAAGCCATGCAAGGCCCGCGTCATAGGCGGCACGCAACACATAAAGCTTGCCAAAAAAGCCCAGCATCGGTGGAACACCGGCAAGCGAGAACATCAACACCAGCATCGCCAAGGCACGTCCCGGGCTGGTTTTGGAATACATCTTGAGCGACGAAATATCCGTGACCGGCGCGCCGTCCTTGCTCATCATCAGGATGAAGGCAAAGGTGCCGACGTTCATCGTCACATAGATCGCCATGTAGACCAGCATTGCTTGCACACCGAATGCCGTGCCCGCCGCAAGGCCCATCAGCGCATAACCCATGTGGGCGATGGACGAAAACGCCATCAGACGTTTGATGTTGGTCTGGCCAATCGCTGCGATTGCCCCAAGGAACATGGACAGGACTGACAACAATGCGATGATCTGGCTCCAGTCGCTGACCGCATTACCGAACGCGTCATGCAGCACACGCGCAAACAACGCCATCGCGGCGACCTTTGGTGCGGTGGCAAAGAATGCCGTCACGGGCGTGGGCGACCCTTCGTAGACGTCCGGCGTCCACATGTGGAACGGCACCGCAGACACTTTGAACGCCAAGCCAGCGATCAAGAACACAATACCAAACAGCAACCCAAGGGAAGTTTCGCCCGCCTGTGCCGTTTGGATAATCCCCGAAAACAGCGTCGTGCCTGCGTAGCCATACACCAACGACGCCCCATAAAGCAGCACACCAGAACTGAGCGCGCCCAGCACGAAATACTTCAAACCGGCCTCGGTCGATTTCACCGAATCCCGGCGCAAGGACGCCACGACATAAAGCGCCAGAGACTGCAGTTCCAACCCCATATAAAGCGCCATCAGGTCACCGGCAGAGACCATCATCATCATGCCAACCGCAGCGAGGGCCACGAGCATCGGATACTCAAAACGCAACAACCCCCGCGACTGCATGTAGTTCTCAGACATGATCAGCACCGCGGCGGCGGACAGCAGGA
>JAFMHE010000295.1 GCA_017854675.1 Paracoccaceae bacterium
GCCGCAGGCGCACTGGCGGTGATCAGTAAACCCTTTGACCCGCTTGTCTTGGGCGATACGATCAAGACAACGCTGCAGCTTTAGCCTCCACCGCAATCTGCGATGCAGTGTGGCATTGCTGCATATCAGCGCCGCGCCGTCGCCTTGACACCGATCAAATGGTCACGTTTCTTTCTTGTCATTCACAACGTTCATCTGCGCCAGCCCGCTTTGGCCCAGATCGACCTTGGCGAAAGGACCGCCCTGCAGCATTTCAGCGGGGTCTGTGACATCGACTGCTTTGGCCTCCGCCAGAACGGTTTCGGCGAATTGTTCTGCATTGTCTTTAGGCCGGTAACCCAGGAAGGACGCCAGCGTGTTGTCCACCGGCGCGCGGTCGTTGTTTGAAACGCCATAGATGATGCTGAACCCCACCGAAGGCGTGTCGATGGCCCGTTCGACCAGATGAATGAGGTCGTCATAAGACAGCCATGAGCCAAGCGCGCGCGGGTTGTTGACCTGAGCCGCGGACAGAATGCGCAAATGCACGCTCTCCATCTGGCGCTTGTCCCAATACATTGAGCCGAGGTCTTCGGTGAAACACTTGGCCAGACCATAGAAAGTGTCGGGACGGTGGGGGGCATCAACGCCGATGAAATCGCGTTTCTTGTGCATGCCAACCGCGTGGATAGACGAAGCGTAGACGACGCGGCGCACCCCGTGCTGATATCCTGCCTCCCAGATATTGTAGGAACCGATAAAGTTTGGGCCAAGCAATTCTTCGAACGGTTTTTCATCCACGATCGCGCCAAAGTGGATGACCATATCGGCCCCCTCAAGGATCGGGAAAATCTGCTCGTAACTCGCCAGATCGGCCTGCACGTACCGCTCACCGGGGTAAAGCTTGCCGATATCGTGTGCGATGTCGGTGCTGACCAGTTCATCACACATCCGCGTTAGTGGTTCGCGCAAATAGGACCCCAGCCGCCCGGCGGCACCTGTCAAAACCAGCTTTTTCAGTTTCATATCATCACTCCCATGTCTTCAAATTCAAATCAGTTTGCCGCGCACAGACGCGAGCAAATTATCGGCGCCTTTGGCCAGCAGCCCCGCATCGGACCCGCAGGCGACAAAGCTAAAGCCGTCGTTCAGCAGTTCTGCCGCAAAGCCCGCGTCAGAGACCAACGTCCCCACCGGCATGCCGCGTTCCATCAGTTTGCGCGCGGCGGGCCGGATCAGTTTCCAGATTTCCGGGTCCATCGGTTTGCCCAGAATGCCCATGTCTGCCCCAATGTCTGCAGGACCAAAAAAGATGCCGTCGACGCCGTCGATATCCGCAAACGCGGCGGCCTGCTCGACAGCGGCAACTGTCTCAAGCTGGATCAGGATTGCGGTCTGGTTTTCCACTTCCGTGTAATAATCGGTGATCCGCCCAAACCGGTTGCCGCGCATCGTACCTGCAACGCCGCGCACCCCGCGCGGGGGATAGCGGCATGCGGCCACTGCTGCGCGGGCTTCCTCCACCGATTGCACCATCGGGAACAGCAGCCCCGGCACGCCAAGGTCCATCAGCCGCTTTACCTTGACCGGATCATTCCAATCGGGCCGCACGATGGCGGTCGTATCGCTGGCTGCAAAAGCCTGAAGCTGCCCCAAAAGCGAGCCAAGCTCGTTTGGCGAATGTTCCATATCCAGCAGCGCCCAATCATAGCCTGCGGGTGCCACGGCCTCTGCGGCATAGGCGTGGCTTAGGCTGACCCACAGCCCGACCTGTTGGCGACCCGCGCGGATGGCCTGCAAGAATGTGTTTGTGGGATGTTTCATATGACTGCCTTTTCTATAAATCTCTCGCCGTTTTCGATCCGTGCGTATCCGAAAGGGGACAGATCAAGACTGCGGTATTCACCATGCGCGATCAATTCCGCGACACCGCGTCCCATCGCCGGGGATTGCTGCAAACCGTGGCCCGAAAAGCCATTCATAAAGATGAAATTCCCGACCTTGGTATGACGCCCGATCACGGCGTTCTGGTCAAACGTATTATAGGCGTAATGCCCGACCCATTCATTGATCACCTTCACCTGCTCGAAAGCGGGCACTCGGGTGGCGATGACGGGCCAGACTTTTTCCTGCCAGATCGAATGGTCAAAGCCGAAATCATCGTAAGCCACATCAGGATCAACATCGGGCGGGCAACCGGCGAGGTAGTATTTCCCTTCGGACCGCATGTGCACGCCTGACGGGTCAATCGTCAGCGGCAGGTCGCGGTCCAATCGCTGTGCCGCATCAAAGATGAACGTGTACCGTTTGCGCGGGCGCACGGGCAGATCAATTCCGACCATAGCAGAGGTGGCCGCCGCGCGTGGACCAGAGCAATTTACAACCGTGCCGCAGGCGATCCTGTCACCGGATTTCAACGTTACAGAATCCACGTTTGTCTTCGCCGGGTTCAGCGACATCGCGACAACTTCGTCGTGGATATATTCAACGCCGTTGCGCCGCGCCATACGCTTGAACCAGTCAAACATGGTGCCCCCGTCAAAGTACCCTTCATCCACCAGATTGTGGTTCGCGGCCACAATATCATCGAGCATGTAAAACGGATATTCTGCGGCGATTAGGTCAGGTGTCATATGCCGGGTCTGCGCGCCAAGGGCGGTTTGTATCTGTTGGCTCTCGCGCAAGGTCGCGGCAAATTCAGGCGTATCGGCAAGGTACATATAACCATAGCTTTGCAGCACCAGTTCGGGGACATCGTCGCCACCCCCCATATGTTTCCGAAAGTTCTTGATAAAAGACGCGCCGAACTGCGAAATTTCAATGTTGGTGCGGTTCGAGAACTGCTGCCGGATGCATGAATTTGTATGGCTGGTCGAGGCGAATTCATAAGTGGGGTCACGTTCAACAACCAGCACGTTGCCGTCGAACCCTTCCATCTGCGTCAGCCACCACGCCAGCGCCGATCCGTATATCGCGCCCCCGACGATCACGACGTCGTACGCTTTTCTGGCAGGTGTGGTCATCTGTGGGGTCCTTGTATCTCGCGCATTTTGTTATCTTTTCTCTATGGCGCAAAAGGCGTCGTCAAGGCGCGCTCGACCATGTGCAAGCGGTCTTGGCCATAGAACATATCTTCGCCCACGAAATAGGTGGGTGAACCAAAGATATTGCGCGCAATCGCCTCATCGGTATTGGCTTGATGTTGCGCCTGCACTTCACGGCTTTGCGCAGCATCCAGCAATGCAGCACCGTCCAGACCGGTGTTGTCTGCCAGGCGTTCTAAAACATCCGCATCCGCAATATCCGCGTCATCGCGCCAATGGGCTTGCAGGATCGCGCGGCTTAACACATCCGCATTTGAGCTTGCGGCAATGATCATCCCGTTCGGCAGGCCAAGCGGGTTGTCATGGAAAATCGGGCGATGGCGAATAACGGGCAGTCCGCGCCATTCCGCCCAACGCGCGATCTCGCGCCCGAAAAAATAATCGACATGTGCCTTGGTCCTGTCCCGAAAACTGGCGCTGCCAGCAGCGGCCATAACGGGCGAAAAATCGAACGGACGGTGGACAACGGTTGCTCCTGCCTCTTTTGCGATGCGCGCCAGTTCCCATGCACCCAGATAGGCAAAAGCAGAATGCGCTGAGTAGAAATATTCAATCGTTCGGGGCGTGGTCATGTGGTCTCTCTCCGGGTGGCCGTGCCCGCACCCTAAGCGCGCATGTGTGGCCAAGGAAAGCCCGGCTTTCAAATTTCGTGGATTTGGTCCGAACATCGCCCGAAGGTGTCGTTTTATTGATTGAGCCGCGGGCAAGCTCGGGCCATGCTACCGCCATGAAAACACCTTTGATTGATAACCTGCAATACGC
>JAFMHE010000062.1 GCA_017854675.1 Paracoccaceae bacterium
TCAAAGAACCCTTCGGTACATTCGGCAAACACGTCACCCCCCGCGAGCGTGCCATCCGCCAAGACACGATGCCTGCGTAGATGCGCCGGTCCACCGGGCTGATGCGTGCCACCAGTATCGGCTATATAGAGGTGCTGCTCATCGGGCGAAAACGCGAGACCGTTGGGTTTGATATAGTCGGTCGTCTCTTGGCGGATCGCACCTTCGGGCGACACACTATATACATGACAGCCGTCCAGCTCGCTTTCCGCGCGCATCCCTTCATAATCCATCATGATCCCGTAGCTGGGATCCGTGAACCAGATGGAGCCATCGGACTTGACCACCACGTCATTGGGAGAGTTCAGCCGCTTGCCCTGAAAGCTGTCCGCGATCACCGTGATGGATCCGTCATGTTCGGTGCGCGTCACCCGGCGGCTGAGATGCTCACACGACACCAACCGACCCTGACGGTCAACCGTATGACCGTTGGAATTGTTGGACGGCTGGCGGTAGGTCGAAACGGTGCCATCCGTATCATCCCAACGCAGAATGCGGTTGTTGGGAATGTCGGACCATAGCAGATACCGACCAGCAGCGAACCATGCGGGCCCTTCGGACCAGCGTGCACCGGTCCAAAGCCGCTCAACCCGCGCATGGCCGATCAGGCACTCTTCAAATGAAGGGTCCAACACTTCGACTTCTGTGCCTTCAAGCATCCCGAACATGGTGGTCTCCTTTATCTGCGCGCGTCATCCGGCGCATGCCCCAACCGGGCGGTGGTCCCGCGTTACCGGGATGGCGCGGATCATCGCCCCATATGGCCTGATAGGTATCAATCGCGCGGCCCCGCATTTGAAGCTGCACAAACAATGTGCCAAGCACAACCCACCAGCTGCCAATGCCCAGCCACATCCATTTGGGTGCGTTCACATCCCACAGGCCTATCACGATTGTAATGAAGGCCAGCGCGATGACACTATATCCTACGCTTTTGTGCAGCCGCTCAAACCACACCCGCCACGGGGTCATGTCATAATGATCCCCGTGCAGGCTGCCATCGGGCTGGGGCGCAGTTGGCCCGCCTTTGTCACCACGCATAAAGCCAAGGCAGACCTGAAACGCCAGACCGCCCAGGACCCCGTAGCCCAGCCAGCCGTGCCACGACACCGGACGCCCCGCGACGCTGAAAATCAATGTGAAGCCGATGATGGAGAGGATCAGCACTGAAATCTGCCCGAACAAGTGGCAGCGCCACCAAAACTGGTTATCCAACTCTCGCGGCCAGTCCTGCGTTGGCAGCACCTTGCAAAAACGCGCAATGATGATCGCAGCAGGCGCGACAATGCCCCAGCCCAACATCATCGACCGCGCGTGCCATGACACCGCAAAGCCGACATCATGCCCGCGCGTCGCGTCAATACCAGAGAGCAGCCAGTCCAACATCAGCCTTTGACCGCACCCGCTGTCATACCGGTAATGATCTGGCGGCTGGCAAACAGCGTAAAGATGATCGGCGGGATCGCCAGCAACATGCCCGTGGCCATGATCACACCCCATTCGACATTGAATTCAGACATGTTGTTCACAATCAGGATCGGCACGGTTTTCGTGTCACGGTCGGACAGTGCGGAGGCGAGCAGATATTCGTTCCAAGCGATGCGAAAGGTAAAGATCGCTGCCGCAGCCAAACCCGGTTTGATCAAGGGCAGCACGACCTTGAAAAACACCTGAAACGGCCCTGCACCATCGACGCGTGCAGCCTCTTCCAGCGAACGCGGCACCTGCACGATAAAGCTTTGCAATATCCAGATCACAAACGGCAGGTTCATCGCGACATAGATCAGGATGATGCCCGAATGCGTCCCTGCAAGGCATACGTCCCCCCTGCCCCCCATCGTTTCGCGGATAAACCCACCGATCAATCCATCCTTGTCGAGACAAAACTCATTGTTCCACAGCCCGAACACCGGCACCAGTAACACCGCAGGCGGCACCATGCGCACCATCAACGTGGTCAAGGACACCGTGTCGCGCCCCATGAACCGGAACCGCACCAGCGCATAGGCCGCCATGCAGCCGATGATCAGCGTTAAAACAGTTGAAACCAACGCAATGATCAGCGAGTTGATAAAAGCGCCGCCGAATTTGATGGCACAGAAATCAAGGTGATCAATCTCGTACCAGAGCACGTCGCAAAGCGCCGTCTCGTAGTTCTGGATCGTAGGCAGGAACAGCAATCCGGTACTGCCTGAAATGATATCCACGTCCAGTTTGAACGAATTGACGAACATCAACAGGACCGGCCCCACGGACATAAAGACCAGCACTGCAATCAATGCGTAAAAGGAGGGGTTCTGGCGTTCCTGTTTGGCGGCCATGGTCAATCGTCCTCTTGGATCGCGGCGGCCAAACGCCGTGCGCGGGCCTCTTGCCATTTGGTGAACAGGAACATCGCCACGGTAAAGAACAGCAGCAGGATCAGCAGGTAGTTCGACATTGCCGCCGCCACGCCCAACTCGCGGAACTCCGTAGCGGTGCGGGAAATGCGCAAGGCTAGAATTTCGGTGCTCAGCCCCGGCCCCCCGGCGGTCATCACCAAAATCACTTCAAGCACCTTGAACGCATCAATCAAGCGCAGCAGGCAGGTGACGATCAGCACCGGCATCATCAACGGCAGCTTGATATGGATAATCTGTTGCCAGCCCGTTGCCCCGTCAATCTTGGCCGCTTCCAAGGCCGAACGTGGCAACGACTGTAACGCGGCCAGCGACAGGATGAAAATGAACGGCGTCCACTGCCAGATATCCGCGATGATGATCGACATTAGCGCATGATCACCCAGCCAATCGACCTTGGGCAATCCCCAGCTTTCCAGCGTGGTGTTAAACGTGCCCACCGTCGGATGATACATATACCGCCACATCAGACCCACCACGACAGGCGCGATCATCATCGGCAGGATAAACAGCGTGCGCAGCACCGACATGCCGCGAATGTTCCGGTCCAACAGCAACGCAAGACCAACACCGATCAGCATCTCAAGCGACACCACAAAGAACGCGAATTTCAGTGTAACAATCAGGCTTTCATGGAAATTCGGGTCATTCCACAAAAAGATATAGTTCCGCAGGCCGACAAATTCAGCCTCACCAATCGACTGGCTCGGGTTCCAGGCGCGAAAACTGCCCCAGACCATATAGCCCAAGGGGTACAGCAGCGCGATGGCCATGATAATCGCGGCCGGTGCCATGAACATATAAGGAGTGAGCCGGTTGGCCCGTGCGATACGCATTATGGGATCACTTCAAGCTTGCGGAAATCAGATCGGTTCGGGGCGCGCGTCGTGGTTTGCGCGCCCCTCTCCGGGAGGATTACTTCCAGGTATAATACCCGGCCTCTTCCATGACGGCCTGCGTGCGTTCCGCAACTCCATCAAGAGCTTCTTGGATGTCCAGACCTTCGGTCAACACTTTGGACATGGTCGTGCCGATGTCTGCGTTGATCTTGCCCCAGACGGGGATGATTGGACGCCAGTCAGGATCGGCATATTTCAGCGCCTCACCAAAGGTGGCCGAGAACGGGTATTTCGCGTTCAGACCTGCATCTTGGTAAGTCGAGAACCGCGAGGGGTTGCCGCCTTCCATTGCGACCATCAGATCGCCCTCTTTGGACGTCAGCCACTGCATCAACAGGAACGCAGCTTCCTTGTGTTCAGCGTTCTTGGGGATCGCGATGCCGAAACCGCCGGTTTGCGACCCGCGGCGCACGCCCATCGGGTGCATGGCGTAGCCGACTTTGCCGACAACCTTGGACCGCTCGGGATCTTCAAAACCGGGCATGAACGCGATTGAGTCAAGGAACATCGCCGCGTCACCATTGGAAAACGCGTTCGCCGCCTCTGAGGGACCAAAGCTCATCGCGCCCTCGGGGCCGCAATCGACAATTGTTTTCAGCGCGTTGGCAGCTTCTACACCGGCTGCGTTGTTGATGATCGGGTTCCATGCGTCGTCAAACACACGGCCACCCAGCGGGGCAAGATGCAGCAAGAATGCGTGCGATGCCTGATGGCCAGAGGCTGCGCGCGATGCCATGCCGCCCATGCCCGGCTCAACCTCGGGGATTTTGCACGCCGCATCCAGCAATTGCGCATAGGTCTCTGGCTCGGCGATGCCGTGCTTTTCAAAGATATCCTTGCGGTAGGCCAGCACGGATGTCTCGGACCCGAAGGGAATCCCAAAAAGCGACCCGGTCGGACCCGGCAAATACCCCTTGGCACCACCCGCAACGCCGATGTTCTGGACGTAGCCGTCGATCAGGTCTGTCGCATCATAGGCTGGGTTCGCCAGTTTGGGGTTCATGAAAAACTTCGCAAGGTTCTCCAACTGGTCGGCATAGACATAATCCGCCTTTGAGAACACCACATAGGAAATCAGGTCATATTCACCCTCGTCCTGCGCCAGCTCGAGCGTCTGCCTCTCGCGCATTTTCAGATATGGCAGTTGGTCCACCTCGACCTCGATACCGGTCTGTTTCGTGAATTCCGGCAGAATCTTGATCGCAGCGTCATAATGCGGGTGCGCCGGAAAGTTCACAATCAGCGTCGTACCGGCATATTCTGCATAAGGATTGGCAAACGCCGCCCCCGTCATAAAGGCCATGGTCGTCAGACCAACAGCCGTCGATTTCATCGTGTTAAACATGGTTTCTCCTCCCAAAGATTACTTCTCCGCCTTTTACAAAGCGACTTCACTCTCGCGATCAAACAAATGGATGCCCGCCGGATTGACCGCAAATTTCAACGTCTGGCCCAGTGCCACAGGCGTGTCAGACCCCAATTCCACCATCACTTTGGCCGCCCCGCAGGTGCACAACAGCACCGATTGCGCGCCGACGTATTCAGATACCATTACATTCAGCTCAAGCGCCTGATCCGGGGCACTGTCGGGCGCATAGGTCAGATCAGAGGGGCGCACGCCCAGCGTGACATGGCGCTTTTGCGCAGTCTTGGCGCTCGCGGCACGTTCCTCGGTCAGCACCAGATCAAAACCATCGCCGGTGATGAAAGTCTGGCCACCCCTATCTTCAATGGTGCCCTCCAGAAAATTCATCGGCGGCATGCCCAGAAAACCTGCCACGAATTTATTGACCGGGCGCTTGAACAGCTCTTGGGGTGTGCCCTGCTGCTGGATATAGCCCGAATGCATCACCACGATCCGGTCAGCCAGCGTCATCGCCTCGATCTGGTCATGGGTCACGTAGATCATGTTTTTCTGGACGCGTTGGCTCATCAAAGCCAGTTCCGCGCGCATCTGGCCGCGCAGTTTGGCGTCGAGGTTCGACAGCGGCTCATCAAAAAGGAAAATCCCAGCGTCCCGCGTCAGCGCACGGCCCATGGCAACGCGTTGGCGCTGCCCCCCGGACAACTCTCCGGGTTTGCGCAACAGATAATCCGTCAGCCCAAGGGTCGCCGCGACATCACGCACCTTGGCGTCAATCTCGGCCTTTGGTCGCTTTTGCAGCCGTAGCGCAAAGGACATGTTCTTGGCGACATTCATATGCGGGTAAAGCGCGTAGTCCTGAAACACCATCGCCAGATCACGGTCTTTCGGCTCCAAATGGCTGACAGGATTGCCATCAACGTAGATCTCGCCTTCGGTCACATCCTCCAGCCCTGCGATCATGCGCAAAGTCGTGGATTTTCCGCATCCCGACGGCCCGACCAGAACGGTGAACTCATTGTCCGCCATCTCAAGCTCGATGCCGTGCAACACCTGCACATCACCATACCGCTTGATCAGGTTTTCGAGGTGGATTTTAGGCATGGGATTCCCTGATCACGCGTTGTTACCGGTCACATTAGGAAATGGGACCGGTAACACAAGCATTATTTCAAGCCAAATTACTCAGCACTACGCTATTTTGAGAACTTCGTGCTTTCGCGCAGACTTAGCGTTACGTCGATATCCACCCAGCGCGGGGCCTGTTCAACATACCCCGCCGGGCTTCTTGTGGTTTGGATCAGTTCGGCGAGCAATTCACCTGCTGCTGTCCCGATGGCACGCGGATCAACCGTCACCGTCGATATCGCGGGTGAGGAAAAGCGCGACACCTCGAAATTGCCGAACCCCGCGATGCCGATGTCACCGGGCACCGCTTTGCCCAATTGAGCCAGGGCCGACAGCGCCCCGAACGCAGGCGCATCAGAGACGCAAAAAATGCAGTCGATATCTGGGTATGTCTCAAGCAGCATCCGCGCGCCTGCCGCACCGTCTTCGATGGACAGCGGCGGTTTGCCAATCTGCAAAATGCGGTGCGCGGACAAACCTGCTTGCGCCATCGCATCCAGATACCCCTTGCGGCGCGCCGCACCTCTGGTCCAATCATCGTCGTCTTCGCCCAAAAACGCGATGTTGCGGTATCCCCCGCTGATCAACGCCTGAACCATCATGCACGCCGCTTTTCGGTTGGAAAAACCGATGGTGTGACCAATGGGATTTGCGGGTTGTTCCCACAATTCAATCACCGGAATGTTCGCGTCCGACAGCAATTGCACCGTGCGGTCCGAATGCCCGTCATAGGACAGCACAATCGCCTCGGGCCTGCGGCGCAGCATGCTCTCAACCAATGTCTCTTCGCGTTCGGCTGAATAATCGGTGTGCCCCAGCAGGATTTGCTGGTCGATCTTTTCCAGCTCTTCGGTCAATGCCTGCACCGTTTCGGCGAAATGCAGGTTGTTCAGCGACGGCACCAACACCGCAACAAAGCCGGAGCGTTTGGTGGTCAAACTACCTGCCATCTGGTCCGGAACATAGTTCATTTCCCGCACGATTTGCAGGATGTGTTCGCGGGTTTCGCTGGAGACGGGGCTGTCTTTCTTAAGCGCCCGCGACACGGTCATCCGAGAGACCCCCGCCGCGCGCGCGACGTCCCGCATGGTGACAGAAGGGCCTGATTTTGGCGGGTGCGACACGCGAACAATCTCTGACAGTTGATGCGGCACCATGCGCCGTGGGCAAAGTCCGTGCAAGGGCACCGTTCTGCGCGATCTCAAATGTGTCCGGCAAAACCACGCTCTGCTTGTCTTCTGCGCGGCAATTCGCTTTTGTCACGGCAAACCACTGCTGACACCCCACTGCCCAAGGAGACCGCCCATGTATATCGAACCCTTCAAAGTCGAGATCTGGATGAACGAGTGGGAAACGCGCTGCACCCACAATCTGGCGGAAACCTGTGTGGCAAGCCTAACCATCGACGCGCTATTGCGGCTTTCGGGACGCAACGATTCAGACCTGTCAGAGCTTTTGCCGATGAAAATGACCTATGGTGCAATCGAAGGGTCAGAGCGCCTGCGCACTGCGATTAGCACGCTGTATGACGGTCAGGATGTCGGGAACATCGTCGTCACGCATGGCACGATTGCGGCCAACGCGCTGATCCACAAGACCCTTGTGTCACGCGGGGATCACGTTGTGGCAATCGTTCCCACCTACCAACAGCATTATTCCATCCCCGCCAGCATTGAGGCAAATGTCGATAAGCTGCCGTTGCAGGCAGAGGACGGTTTTCTGCCTGATCTTGATGCGCTGCGCCGCCTTGTGACACCGCAAACCAAGTTGATTGCGCTGACCAACCCCAACAATCCAACCGGTGCGCTGATAGGCCGTCCCATGCTGGAAGAAATCGCCGATATCGCCCGCAGCGTGGGTGCCTATGTTCTCTGCGATGAAGTCTACCGCGGGGCGGCCCAAACCGGGGACGGCATGTCCACGTCTATTGTCGAGGTCTACGAAAAAGGGATCAGCACGGCGGGCATGTCAAAGGTCTATTCCCTTGCGGGCCTGCGTTTGGGGTGGATCATGGCGCCCGAGGACGTTGTTGAACAGGTCCTTATTCACAGGGATTACGACACGATATCAGTAGGGATGATCAACGACTACTTTGCCACCATGGCGCTTGAGAACAAAGACAAGCTGCTGGCGCGCACCCATGCGATCACGCGGGGAAACCTTGCCGTTCTGGACGCGTGGATCGCCGATGAGCCGCGCATTTCATGGGTAAAACCAAGTGCTGGTACGACGGCGATGCTGCGGGTTGATGCCCCCATGACATCGCGGGAGTTTTGCGTTGATCTGCTGGACAAGACGGGTGTTCTGCTGACGCCGGGCGACGCGTTCGACATGGAGGGATATGTGCGGATCGGCTATGCAAACAGTCCTGACATTCTGACAGAGGGACTGACCAAGATGTCAGGCTACTTACGCGACCTACCTGCCACCTGACCCCACAAGTGTGCTGTAAGGTGGTTGATATCGGGAGTAATTGATTTGCTTTTGAACCAAGCGCTACTGCAAGGCATTAGGCAGGAACAGCGCGATGCTCGGGAACGCGATCAACAAGAACGCCATCGCAAGCATCGCAAGGCAGTAGGGCAACGCCCCCAACATAACCTCGTTCAGACTGCCCGACTTGCGCGCGCCCTGCACCACATAGAGGTTCAGGCCCACAGGCGGCGTGATCAGCGCCATTTCAATCAGAACAATCATCAAAATGCCGAACCAGATCACGTCATAGCCTTGGGCAATCACCAGCGGCACGATGATCGGGATGGTCACGACCATCAGCGACAGGGTTTCGATAAAGAAGCCCAGCACGATATATAGCACGACCACCACAAGGATGGTTTTCAACGGGGTTAGGCCAAGGCCGGTCATGAACTCCGTCAACTCACGCCCCAAACCAGCAGAGGCGAGGGTGAAGTTCAAAAACGACGCACCAATCACAATCAGCATGATCATCGAGGTAATCTTGACCGTGCCCGTCAGGCTCTGGCTCAGCATGTCCCAAGAAACACCCCCGAACATCAGCGCGATGACAAAGGCGCCGGCAACACCCACTGCAGCGGCTTCGGTCGGGGTGGCCCAGCCGCGATAGATTGCGCCCACGATCAAGCCGAACAGCAGCAGGATCGGGATCAGATCAACCAACGCGCGCAGCATTTGCGGAAACGGAAAAGTGCGGCGTGTGCCGCCCAGATCAGGGCGCACAAGGCAGATCAGGACCGTGATCAACATAAACGACGCAGCCAGCGCCAAACCGGGGATCAAACCCGCCAAAAACAGTTGCGGGATAGAGGATTGCGTCAGGAAACCGTAAACAATCAGATTGATCGACGGCGGGATCATAATGCCAAGCGTGCCGCCCGCGGCAATCGCGCCCGAGAATAGCTTGGGATCATAGCCCAGCTTTTCCGCCTGCGGCATCGCCACAGTAGCCACAGTTGCCGCAGTCGCAACGGAGGAACCTGAGGTAGCCGAAAACATCGTCGCAGTCGCAATATTGGCGTGCACCAACCCGCCCGGCAGCCAAGACACCCAACGATCAAGCGCTGCATAGGTACGCGTCGCCACACCGCTGCGCACCAGAATTTCGCCGAGCAGAACAAAAAACGGTATCGCAATCAACGTGGCCGAATTGGACGACGACCACACCATATTGCCAAGTCCCCGTGTCAGCGGAAAGCTGGAAAAGAACGTATCAATGCCGAAGCCCAGCAAGAACAAAACGATCCCGACAGGAATCGACAGCGCAAGCAGCCCCAACAGGCCGATGGAAACATATCCGATCATTTCAGTGTCTCCTGTTCGGCGAATGCGCCGATAAAGCCTTCGGTGTCTGCATAGCGGCGTTTGACCAGCAGGCTGAGGGCCGCCAGTGTCACCAAAGTAGACATCAGCGCGAACCAGACCCATCCTGCAAACCACGGAAGATGCACCCAGACGAGCGGCGTCTCAAGTGGTGTGTTCGCGGTCGAGCCGTTCTTGATTGACCGTTCCAGCACCGGCCACGCCTTGATCGCGATGGTAATGATCACACCCGACATGACGATCATCGCAAAAACATCAAACAGCGCACGTTTAAAGCTGTCGACCTGACTGCGCAGAATATCAATGCGCACATGCCCCATTTCCAGCAGCGTGTAAGACATGCCCCAAGACGTCGCGAGCGCCATGGCATAGCCCGCGATTTCTTCGGTGCCGCCAAGGGACGTACCAAACCGGCGCATGATGATATCTGTCAGCACAAAGGCCGCGCAGATCAGCAATCCGGCGCCGACACACAGGGCCACGCCCTTGTTCAGCCTGCGCAGGGCATCAATCATCCTGAGTTCCATAATGGTACGTCCCTTGTTTGGGTGCGGAGGGTTTAGTTAATGGTGACGCCGACGACTTTGCCGACGCTGTCGTTCCAACGGGCCGCCCAGTCGCCGCCCGCGCGCTCTGCCCATTCTGGCAACACTTCGCTGGTCAGAATATCACGCGCCCTGTTAAAGTCTTCATCGCTGACCTCCACCAGTGTCATAGACCGCGCATCACCGGACGGGCATTCGCCGTTGCCGGTCAAACAGGCGATGTCATTGACCAGCGCGTCTTGTGCGCTTGCCCATGCCGGGTCCTCAAAACCGGATTTTACCTGCTCTGTGATCAAGGTTTGAGTTGCGGCATCAAGGCCGTTCCATTTGTCCATGTTCATTGCCGTCACGACAGAATCCCAACCACCAAGCGGGATCGGCAGCAGGTGTGTGGAAACCTCCCACCAACCGGCGCTATAGCCTGAACCGGCACCGGTCACGGCACAATCAACCACGCCCTTTTGCAGCGCGCCCGGTACTTCGGAGAAGGACACATTCACACCTTCCGCGCCCAGCGCCTCAAGCAGTTTGGCGGTCATGCGGCCAGAGGCACGGACCTTGAGGCCTTCCAGATCGGACAGTTCCGAGATTTCAGCATTACAGAAAACGACCTGCGGGGGGTAGGGCGCGATGGCCAAAACGTGGCTGTTAAAGCGGTCACGGTAGATATCCGACAACATAGGCCGTGCCGCATCGACCATCGCGCGCGCCTCATCCGCCGTCAGCGCCAGCAGCGGCACATCAAGCCCCTCAAGCTCTGGCGCGTCCGATACGGCATAATCGGCCACGGTCATCGCCACGTCGTAGACCCCTTGACCCAACAACGGGTAAATATCGCCCAGTCCAAGGCTCATCTGGTTGTGGGTCGTCAGTTCAACAGTGATGTTGCCGCCCGATGCCTCTGGCAGGGTTTTGCTCCAGAATGGGGCCTCGTACTGGTTATGCAGCGGCAGGCTGGACCAACTGCCGACAACGGACAGATTTTCGGCCATTGCAGGTGCGGCCAGCGTGGTTGTTGCAGCCAAGAGGGCAAGTGTCTTTTTCATGGGTGGTGCTCCTTGTTGAATTAGGCAGTTTTCAGAATTGTTGTTTCCGCATCTTCGGCCACGTCCGAGATCAGCATATGGCCGGGCGAATGGGTGATACACAGCGGCAGGTTTGCAGCCAAAAGGACGTTCTGCGGGGTTACGCCGCACGCCCAATAGACCGGGACTTCGCCGGGTTTGATCTCAACGGCTTCGCCCCAATCGGGCTGCGACAGGTCGGCAATGCCGATCTGCGCGGGGTCGCCCGTGGCAATCGGGGCGCCATGCGCTTGGGGATACTGGCCAGAGATGCGGGTGGCCTGGTCGACCAATGCAGCAGGGATCGGGCGCATGGTGACGACCATCTTGCCACTGAACGGCCCCGCACGCACCAGATCAATGTTGGACCGAAACATCGGGACGTTCTTGCCGGTCTCGATATGGCGCACTGGGATGCCATTGCGCAGCAGGGCGTTTTCAAACGTGAATGAACAGCCCAGCGCGACAGTCACCATATCACCTGTCCAGACGTTGGTGATGTCTGTTACTTCATCGCTAAGGTTTCCATCACGAAACACACGATATTTCGACACGTCCGAGCGGATGTCGATGTCATGGCCCAACGTGGGCAGGAACGGATCACCGCTGTCGCTGACACCCACAATCGGGCACGGCTTGGGATTGCGCTGACAGAACCGGAGGAAATCAAGCGCATATCGTTCCGGCAGAATGGCAAGGTTACACTGCAACTTTCCCGCGGCCAAACCAGACGTATGGCCCTGATAGGCTTCGGCGCGGATTGCCGCACGTACGTCTTGTGCAGGGGCTCCGACAAGATCGGCGTATGCAATAGCTGTAACTGTCAAAAACCCGTCCCCCGTGTTGCAGACAAAGCATCACATGGTTCTTCAGTTTCATACAAATTATCATTTTATATCACATGTGATAGATAATTTGAATGCTACTTCGGGTGTGCCCGCTCCCAAGCCACAGCAATATCGCGGGCGGTTTTTGCACTGTTTTCAACAAGAAAGCTGCGCGGCTCTGACAGATATGACGCGGTAAAGGCCAGTGGTTGCGGCTGGTAATCTGCCTGAAACTCTACAATCTGACCCGAGGCGAGGTATTCATTCGCCAAGGCGCGCGGATAAGGCCCCACAGCGATTCCTGCTGCAATCATCTTGAGGCTGGCTGACAACGACGCCGACGCATAGACCCGCAACTTTGGCCCGACCCGCCGCGACAATTCCGACATCAATTCGCGGTAGGGCCGCGTTTTGGTGGAATAGGAAATAACCGGAATTTTGCTCAGGTCCGTTTCGGGATTGGCGGTCGAGCGGTACCAGTGCAGATCAAACGACGGCAGCGCGACATTCTCGACCGAGAACTCCGATACCGGCCCCATCAGCAGCGCCAGATCAAGCCGCTGCTCCAGCAGATCGGCCCGCAGGTTCAGCGAGATATCGACCGTCAGATCCACATTCACCCTTGGATATTGTTCGCTGAACGCTTTTAGAAATTCGGGCAACCACGCCTGCGCAATCGTCTCGGACGCGCCAACACGAAACAGCCCTTCGGTCTCTGACGGGTTTGCAACGCGCTGCTTGATCTCTTCTTCAACGAACAGCATCTGTTCTGCATAGGACCGCAAAAGCGTGCCTTGTTTGGTCAGTACCAACTGCCCTGCCCCGCGTTCAAACAATTGCACACGCAACTCTTGTTCGAGGTTTGAAATGCGCGTTGAGACAGCGGGTTGCGACAGGTTCAGCCGCTCTGCCGCCTTACGAAACCCGCCCAAGCGTGCGACCCATAAAAATGTGCGGATTTGGTCAAAAGTCATGGGTGCATCTCATGCCGGACCACATGCGCCTGACTTTCCAAGGCTACCACGCATCGACATAGCGTGCGCAGGGCTCAGTCGGTCCCGCTGTCAGTAAGGCACGGGAAATCTCTTCGCGCGTTTGCGCGGGGTCAATCACAGCGTCGAACTCCAGCAGGCTGGCCGCATTCAGCGCCTTGCCCCTTTCGTACAGTTCCGCAACCAGACGCTGATACTCTGCCTCGCGCGCCACCGGGTCCGCGATGGCGCCCAGATGGTCGCGGTGGCCCAGCTTGACCGCCCCTTCCAACCCCATCGCGCCGACCTCACCGGATGGCCATGCACAGCAATACTGCGGACGATCAAACCCGCCACCTGCCATCGCCATCGCGCCTAAACCGTACGCTTTGCGCAGGATCACCGTGATCAGAGGTTGCGAAAAATGTGCGCCTGCGATGAACAAGCGCGAAATATGGGCGACCTGCCCGGTTTTTTCGACCTCGGGTCCGACCATGAAACCCGGCGTGTCGCACAAGGTGACGACAGGCACGCCCCAATTGTCGCACAACTGCAAGAACCGCGCGGCTTTGTCCCCTGCAAGCGCATCAATCGCGCCGCCCAGATGCAGCGGGTTGTTCGCCAAAAGTCCAACGGCACGGCCTTTGATCCGGGCAAACCCGGTGATCATGCCAACGCCAAATCCACGCCGAAGTTCAAGGAAACTGCCCGGATCAGCCACGGCATCGACCGCTGCGCGCATGTCATAGGCGCGGGTGCGGTCAACCGGCACCACATTGCGAAGCGCGTCGCCCGCATTCAACGCCTCTGTCGGTTCACACAACGAAGGCAGCCCAAGCAGTGTCTTGGTTGCAGCCACAGCACCCGCTTCATCATCTGTCAGCAGGTCGATCACACCGTTCTCAACCTGAACCTGCGATGGCCCGATGTCGCGCGCACTGACGCTGCCCAATCCGCCGCCTTCGATCATCGCGGGACCGCCCATGCCGATCCAACTGTCCTTTGTTGCGATGCGCACGTTGCACACGCCAAAAAGCGCCGCATTCCCGGCAAAGCAATAGCCCGATACGATCCCGATTTTGGGCCCTTTGTGCGCGGTGAAATGACGAAACGACGACACGTTCAGCCATGCCGCCATAACAGATGCCACGTCATAATCATTGGGTCGCCCCCCGCCCCCTTCGGCAAACAGAACGATGGGCAGATTGTCTCGCGCGGCCAGTTCGATCAAACGGTCCATCTTGCGGTGATGGTTGTAGCCTTGGGTGCCTGCCAGCACCATATAATCCACCGCCATCGCCGCCACGGCCCGCCCGCCTACAGTACCGGTTCCGCAAATGATCCCGTCCCCTTGGGTACGGGCCTGCAGATCGGCCAACGCGCGTTGCGTGCGTTGTGCAGCAACCGCCAGCGCGCCGTATTCCACGAAGGATCCCGCATCAAAAAGGTCGTCGATATTCTCGCGCGCCGTGCGCGCACCACTTGCGTGGCGCTTGGCAACAGCTTCTGGCCTGCTGCGGTCTTTCAGCAACGACATGCGCGCTTCAAACTCGGTAAAATCCGGGCGCGCGGTCTGGGCTTGCTCGGGCGTTTCGGCGGCTACCTCGCCAGGTTCTATCGTAATCAGAACCTCGCCCCCGTGCAGTTCATCGCCCGGTGCAACGTGCACCGCTTTGATCACACCACTTGATCTTGCGCGGATATCATGCTGCATTTTCATCAACTCAGTGACCAGCAGAATGGCGCCTGCGGCCACCTCATCCCCGACCGCGACACGGATTTCTGAAACGACAGCGGCGTTTTCGGCTTTGATGATCTGCACGCGCATCTCCTTTGGTTTTGCAACACTTGTGCGGAGGACGGGCCTGCAATTCAACATCAGAATTTGGATCATGCAGTAAATGCGTTGACGGCCCTTAGTGGCCGCCCCAAACTATGCGCCACTTCGTTCCCGCAAAGAAAAGGCCACACCGATGCAAATCACCTCCATGATCAGACGCGCCGCGCAAATAAATCCCAACGGGATTGCCACGATATTCGAGGGCCGTCAGCAAAGCTGGAGCGAGATGCTGGACCGTGTGGCGCGGCTTGCGGGTGCATTGCAAGCAGCGGGGATGAAGCCGGGGGACAGGGTTGCGCTGTTGTCGCTCAACTCGGACCGGTTTATCGAATATTACTTTGCGGTTGTCTGGGGCGGCGGCGCGATGATGCCGATGAACATCCGCTGGGCGGCAGCCGAATGCGCCTATGCGCTGAATGACGCGGGCGCGGAAATCCTGATCGTGGACGATGCATTCAAAGGGTTGGGCGCGCAGATCAAACCGCAGGTGCCGGGCCTGCATACACTGATCTACGCAGGTGATGGCACCACACCGGACGGCATGGTGAACTATGAAGAGATATTGACCGCAGCAGATCCCGCCCCAGACGCAGGCCGCAGCGGTGATGATCTGGCAGGCGTGTTCTATACGGGCGGCACGACAGGTTTTCCCAAAGGCGTGATGCTATCACACACAAACTTCTTTGTCGGCGGGGTCTCAAACGCACATGAAATCAACATGCAGGCGGGCACAGTTTACCTGCATGCAGCCCCGATGTTCCACATCGCTGATCTGATCTGGTTCAGCGCCGTTACATTCATGGCAGGCACTCATGTTGTGATCCCGATGTTCACACCGGACGGAACGCTTGCCGCGATTGAAAAACACCGCCCCAGTCAGGTGCTGCTGGTGCCTGTCATGCTGCAAATGGTGCTGCAAAGCGAAAAACTGGCCCAAACAGATGTCTCATCGCTCAAGCAGATCGCTTATGGCGCATCACCCATAACCGAGGCCGTATTGATCAAAGCGTTCAAGGCGTTCCCGAATGCATCGTTCATTCAGGCCTTTGGGCAGACTGAACTTAGCCCTGTCGCAACCATCCTGTCGCCTGATTATCACGTGTTGGAAGGCCCCAAGTCGGGCAAATTACGCTCTGCCGGGCGACCGACGCTCATTTGCGAAATCCGCATCGTGGATGAAAACCACGACGAGGTGCCGCGTGGTGACGTAGGGCAGATTGCCGTGAAAGGCCCCAATGCCATGCTGGGCTATTGGAACAAGCCGGAGGTCACTGCCGAAACCATCATCGGCGGTTGGGTGATGACGGGTGATGCGGGATACATTGACGAGGACGGGTTCATTTTTCTGATGGACCGCGTCAAGGACATGATCGTGTCGGGGGGCGAAAACGTCTATTCCGCAGAGGTCGAGAATGCGCTGGGACAGCACCCCGATGTTGCGACCAGCGCCGTGATCGGCATCCCGAGCGAACAATGGGGCGAAAGCGTCCATGCGATTGTGATTTTGCACCCCGGTGCGACACCCAGCGTCGAGGAGCTGCAAGCGCATTGCCATACCGTGATTGCAGGATACAAATGCCCGCGCAGTATTGAGTTCCGCACCGAACCTTTTCCGCTGTCGGGGGCCAACAAGGTTCTGAAAACAGAGCTGCGTAAGCCATTCTGGGAAG
>JAFMHE010000296.1 GCA_017854675.1 Paracoccaceae bacterium
CGCCATGGCGACCAGATCATCCATACGGTCTGCAGTCACGCCCATTTCAGACAGCTTGCGCGGAATGGCAAAGCTGTCGTTGAAATCCTGCACAAAGCTGCGGAACCCGTCATAGCCGCCATCAATGCGCAGATACCCCGCTGCACGGTCAAACCGATCGCGGATCATGCTTTCGTTCAGGTCCAGAACCGCTGGCATACACACGGCATTGGTGGTCCCATGATGGGTGTTGAATACCGCACCAACCGGATGGCTCATCGCGTGAATTGCCCCCAGACCTTTTTGAAACGCTGTAGCCCCCATCGCGGCGGCTGACATCATTTGTGCGCGTGCCTCGATGTCCGTGCCATCGGCATAGGCGCGGGGCAGATAATCAATGACCAAACGCATGCCTTCCAGCGCGATGCCTTGGCTCATCGGGTGGTAAAACGGGCTGCTGAACGCTTCGACACAATGCGCAAAGGCATCAAGGCCGGTGCCCGCCGTGATATGTTTCGGCATGCCCACCGTCAGTTCAGGGTCGCAGATCACAACCGTCGGCAACACCTTGGGGTGGAAAATGATCTTTTTGACGTGTGTTTGCGAATTGGTCAGGACCGACGCCCGCCCGACTTCGGACCCCGTGCCAGCGGTCGTTGGCACAGCGATGATCGGCGCGATGGCATCTGCATCAGCGCGGGTCCACCAATCGCCCACATCCTCGTAATCCCAAACGGGGCGCGTTTGTCCTGCCATAAATGCGACCATCTTGCCTAGATCAAGGCCCGACCCGCCACCAAAGGCGATCACCCCGTCATGGCCACCGTCACGGTAGACTTGCAAGCCTGCGGCAAGGTTAATCTCGGTCGGGTTGGCGTCTACTTCAGAGAACATGGCGCGCCCAAGACCCGCCGCCTCTATCAGATCCAAGGTGCGCGTCGTGATGTCCATCGTTGCCAGCCCCTTGTCGGTGACCAGCAAGGGCTTTTTGATACCAGCGGCCTCACAGGCTTTGCCAATCTCGGCAATACGGCCCGCACCAAAACGCATCGCGGTGGGGTAGGACCAGTTATTTTTCAGCTCCATAGGATCACGCCTTTTTCAGATGGTAAGATTTGGGACGCGTCAGCGCCTGATAGCCAAGCACGGACAGTCCGGCACCGCTGCCGGTGTCCTTGCAGCCGGTCCAGCATAATGCCGGATCAAGGTAATCACAGCGGTTCATAAACACTGTGCCAGTTTCCAGCTGTGCGCCGATGGCATCAGCGGCGTCGACGTCTTTGGTAAAAATCGCAGCCGTCAGACCGAACTGACAATCATTCATCAATGCAATCGCTTCGCCATCGTCCTTGACCGGCATGATGCCGACCACGGGGCCGAAACTTTCGTCGCGCATGACGCGCATTTTGTGGGTCACGTTCGTCAGGATCTGCGGGGTTAGATATGCCGCGCCATCATCCTGCGCAAAAGGGGCTATCAATGCGGTCGCACCATCGGCCACAGCCTCGGCGATCTGCGCACGTACCTCTGCCGCAAAGCGCACGTTCGCCATCGGGCCAATGGTCGTTTCCTGTTCCAACGGATTGCCAAGCTTGAGAGCGCTAACCCACGCCACTGCTTTTTCGACGAAAGCATCATACAGGCTTTCGTGGACGTAAATCCGCTCAATCCCGCAACAGCACTGCCCGGCATTGAACATCGCGCCGTCCATCAGCCCGTCAACGGCAGCATCAAGGTCAGCGTCAGCGCGCACGTAACCGGGGTCTTTGCCACCAAGTTCCGTCGCAACGGGCGTGAATGTCCCGGCGGCTGCGACCTCCATGGCTTTGCCTCCGCCGACAGAACCGGTAAAGTTGACGAAGTCGAACTGGCGTTCGGCGATCAGGGTCGACGTGGTTTCATGGTCAAGGAACACATTCTGAAATACGTCCGCCGGAATACCAACCGCATGAAAAGCCTCGGCCAGCCGTTCACCCACTTGCAAGGTCTGCGTGGCATGTTTCAGCATGACCGTATTTCCTGCGATCAGCGCCGGGGCGACCGTGTTGATCGCCGTCATGTAGGGATAGTTCCACGGGGCCACGACCAGCACAACGCCACGCGCCTCGCGGGTGATTTTGCGGATGGCTTTTTCGCTGTCTTCGACAATCATCGGGGCCAGCGCCTGTTCGGCGATATCCGCCATGTAGCTGGCACGTTCGTTAAAGCCGCCAAATTCGCCGCCATAGCGGACGGGTCGGCCCATCTGATGGGCCAGCTCAATCGCCATACGGTCGGTCGTCCTGCCAACCTCGGTCACGGCGGCACGGACCAAGGCGACCCGCTCGGCCAAAGGCCGTGCTGCCCAAGCACCTTGCGCAACTTTCGCCTTGGCACACTGCGCGCGGGCGGCATCCAGGGACAGCGCGGGACGTTCCAAATAGACCGATCCATCAATCGGAGAGATACATTTCAAGGTATTGGTCATGCTCTATACTCGCTCAAATCCGCGGTTGATTTCCCAGTCCGTCACGATCTTGTCGAACTCTTCCTGCTCCCACTCGGCGGCGCGGGTGTAGTGGTCGACGACACCGTCGCCAAAGGCTTCGCGCAGCATCGCAGAGCCGCGCAAGGTTTCAGTCGCGGCCCGCAATGAACGGGGAATTTCGGTCACATTGGTGTCTTCATATACGTCGCCCCTGGTCGGTTCCTGAAGCGTCAGCTTTTCCTCAATCCCCTTTAGGCCTGCTGCCAGCAATGCAGCCTGCGCCAGATAGGGGTTCAGATCAGAGCCACCAATCCGGCATTCAACGCGAATGCCCTTGGTACCCTCACCACACAAGCGGAACCCCGCTGTGCGATTATCCACGGACCAAACCGTCTTGGTCGGCGCAAAGGTCCCTTTGGCAAAGCGCTTGTAGCTGTTGATGTAGGGGGCCAGAAAATATGTAAAATCAGGTGCATAGGCAATCAACCCAGCCATAAAATGCCGCATCAGGTCGGACATGCCCAGCTTGGCGTCCTTGTCATAAAACAACGGGACCCCGTCTTTCCACAATGACAGATGCACATGGCTGGAGGATCCGACTTTGTCCGCCGCCCATTTCGGCAGGAAGGATGCGGAAAATCCCTGCTGAAAGGCGATTTCCTTGACGGCTTGCTTGGCAATGGTGTGATTATCGGCGCAGGCCAAGGCGTCAGCATAGCGGATGTTCAGTTCCTGCTGCCCGATTTCAGCCTCGCCCTTGGTGCATTCCACGGGGATTCCAGCACCCACCAGATGGTTGCGCAAAGGCTGCAAAAACGTTTCTTCTTTGGTGGTCTGGAACAGACAATAATCCTCATTATGGCCGTTCAGCGGGATGAGGTTGGCGTATTTCTCTTTCTGCAAAGTCCGGTAATCGCCCTCGAACAAGAAAAACTCAAGCTCCGTCGCCATCATAGCATCGAACCCCAGCTCTTTCATTCGAACGATCTGCTTTTGCAGCATGCCGCGCGGCGCGTGAGGGACCGGCGCGTGGGTATGGTGATCAAGCACATCGCCAAGCACCAGAACTGTTCTGTCAAGCCAAGGCACATGGCGCAGGGTGGACAGATCAGGCCGCAAAACATAGTCGCCATAGCCAGTTTGCCAGCTGGTCGATGCAAAACCTTCCGGCGTGGACATCACCAGATCAGTGGCCAGCAGGTAATTGCAGCAATGGGTTTCCGCGTGGGAATGGTCGATGAAATTGCTGACGTGAAAACGTTTGCCCATCAAGCGTCCCTGCATGTCGACAAGTGCCACAAGCACCGTGTCCACCGCACCGCTTTCCGCCAGTTCCCTGAGCCGGTCGAATGAAAGATTGCCCATCTCAAAACGTCCCTTTGTAATATGAAAGGGC
>JAFMHE010000063.1:0-8844 GCA_017854675.1 Paracoccaceae bacterium
ACTGCTGCGGCAATCGCGGCGGCATCGACATCATCTGTCTGGGCAGGCGCGGTCTGAACGGGCGCAGCGGCGGCCTGTGTCACAGGTTGTGCAACCGGTCTGCGCCCCGGTGGGCGCGCAGAGCGAGCGGGCGCGATTGCGGCCTCTGTTACGATCTCGGTCGTGGCCTCTTCGGGTGCGGTAGCCTCTTGGCTTTCTTGCTCAACTGGCGTGTCGGTCGCATCAGGGGTAACCGCATCTTGCTGCGCAACATCCGGTGTTACATCAGGCGCAGGCTGTGCCACGGGCTCGGGCGCTACACGCTCCACGGGCCGCGCGACGGCCTGCGGCGCAATCTCGGGGACCAGAACCGCGATATCGCCTGCAGGTTCTTCCAAGACGGGTGCCGTGTCATCTACTTCGGCCTCGGGCGGCAACGCGAGTTCCGTTACCTCGGGTGGCGTATCGGCTGGTGGTGTCTCTGATTGCAAGGGTGCGGGTTGCTGAATGTCACTGTCCGCCTGAGACGCAAGGTCGGGCGTGTCAGGTGCCACTTCAGGTGCGGCAGGTTGCGCAATTTCTGTTACCTGATCAGGTGCCGTCGCCGCCGCGACCATCGCGTCAAACTCTGCCGAAGATATCACAGAGACTTCGGTCACCTGCGCAGGCTCCGGCTCTGCCGCGAATACACCGCCCAGCAGCACCCAGCCAATCAGGCCCAAGTGCCCCGCACCAGATATGTATTGCCCGGTATTCACCGATCAGTTCCCGGATCGGTCGCTGCCGTCAAGCGCAGGACCGCCAATATCTGTCACCAAACCAATGTTGGAAAAGCCGCCCGCATTCAACGCGCCCATCACTTCCATCACTGCCGAGTAAGGCACCGACCCGTCCGCACGCAAAAAGACCCGGTCATCGGCCCGCTCTGCCGCGATGCCGCGCAACCGCGTGACCAACTGGCCGCGCTCTACGGCTGTCGTCTGGATCTGGATCTCGCCGTCCGCTGTTACGGTCACGGTCAGCGGTTCTTCTGTTGCTGTGGGCAGGGCACCCGCAGCCGTTTTCGGCAATTCCACCGGTACGCCCACTGTCAGCAAAGGTGCCGCGACCATAAAAATGATCAGCAACACCAGCATGACGTCGACAAACGGCGTGACGTTGATCTCTGACATCGGCTGACTGCGCCCACGCCGTCTACCGCGCCCGCCGCCTTGCTTTTTCATCGTCCCCGCGCCCATGGTTCAGGCGTCCAACTGGCGGCTGAGGATCGTGGCAAATTCATCCGAGAACGCCTCATGCGCGCCCAAAATACGCTCACTATCCGCGTTCAGCTTGTTGTAGAAAATCACTGCAGGGATCGCGGCAAGCAGGCCCAAACCGGTTGCCAGCAGCGCCTCCGCGATGCCGGGGGCCACAACGGCAAGGTTGGTGTTTTGCTGTTCCGCAATTTCAATGAACGCGTTCATAATCCCGATGACCGTCCCGAACAGACCAATAAAAGGTGCGGATGATCCGACTGTCGCCAAAACGGTCAGGCCCTTTTGCAACCGGTCCGCTTCTTTCGAGATCGCAACATCCATGGAACGGTCAATACGTGCCGTGGCGCCGGGGATCAGCCCGCCATCCTCGCGGTGCGAGCGGCGCCATTCCGACATGCCCGCGGCAAAGACTTTTTCGGCACCCGCACTGGGTTCTGCGCCGATGGTATCAAACAGACCGTCCAGCGGTTCGCCCGACCAGAACGCATGATCAAACGCATCCGCCTCGCGGCGCGCGGCGCGGTATTGGATCAGTTTTTGGATGATAATCGACCATGACCAGAATGACGCCACGATCAAAATGATCATCACCAGTTTAACGGTCAGTGTCGCCCGGGCAAACAACCCCCACATCGAGAAATCGGCCCCATGTGCCAATGCCAGCGCTTCTGTTTCCATGATACCTGCTCTTTAATCCAACCGCTTGCGCGATATCTGCCTGAACACCCCGGCAAGCCGGAGAACGACCCAGTTTTCCGGGCTCATTTGTGCAGAATCTATCGAAGGACAAGAGCGAAAGCCAGAGCCTAGGCTCTATTCCGCCGGATCAGACAGCGCTAAGCGGAGTTTCGCTGGCAATCGCGTGGGTTTACCGGCTGTTGTCATGCAGACAGCAGTCACCTTGGCGCGGAAAATTACCTTGCCCTCCAGCAGCACGTCCTGATCAAACATCCACCGCACCGCACCTTTTGCATGATGCGTGGTGCGCACATCCAAACGGTCGCCAAAGCGTGCGGTGCCCAGATAATCCGCCTCCACCCGTGTGATGACGAATACGATGTCCTCGGCCCGCATCGCGCGCTGGTCCAAACCCAATTGTTCAACAATATCTGACCGCGCACGTTCAATATATTTCAGGTAATTGGCATAATAAACGATGCCCGCCATGTCGGTATCTTCATAGAATATGCGAACGGGGAAGGAATGGCTCATTGCGATACGCCGATCCGCGCAGCAAGGCGCAGTGCATGGCTGGCGTCCTGCGCCGCAGCCGGCAAGACAGGATCATAGGCCGCACGCAAAAGGGCCGCGATATCAGGGCGCAGAATGGTTTGTTCACCCACAACCATCAGTGCGGACCGGTCCTGAAACGCACCATCGGACCAAAGCACCATGGATTGCACGATCTGGCTTAACGCCAGCGTCTGTGCGGGCACGGCGCTCAGATGGGCGTCCATCCGCAGAAACACAAAACACGCCTTGATCGCGCCCGCTGCATCAAATCTGAAGAACCGGTATTGATTGGCATCAACCTTTTCCAGCTTTGCAACCAGTGGCGCAAGATCCGGCACCAACCGCGCCATCCCCGGTACTTCCAGCAGTTCAGCCCAATCGTTGAAAAAGAACATCATCAGGTTGCTGCCCAATTCCGCGTCCATATCGCCCATCTCGTGACCTGCAAGCTCACAGGTCGCCTCGATCGCCCCCTTCACAACGGCCAAGGTCGCATCATCGACACCAAACACCACAGGACACACCGGCCTACCCCACCGCGCAAAGGCAAAACTGCCATCCGTGCGTGTGAACAAGGCTTCTATCTCTGCTACTTCCATCTTCAATTTTCCAAATAAACTCAATTCCGCCCGATCATCCAAATAGATCGGTTTGCGATTTTGGCACAGGCCGACCAAGATGCGTCCACGCCTTTTGCGCCAGCATGCGCCCCCTCGGGGTGCGCTGGATCAACCCTTGTTGCAACAAAAACGGCTCAATCACATCCTCCAGCG
The DNA here is from genome assembly GCA_017854675.1 of Paracoccaceae bacterium. Taxonomy (GTDB): domain Bacteria; phylum Pseudomonadota; class Alphaproteobacteria; order Rhodobacterales; family Rhodobacteraceae; genus Sulfitobacter. Next base: position 3,245 of record JAFMHE010000063.1, read on the forward strand.
AATCCCGGCTTTCAGACAGCGCCGCCGACAGCGTTTCAATGCCAACCGGTCCGCCCTGATAATTCTCCGCAATCAATTCCAGATACCGCCGGTCCGCGCCGTCCAGACCCAGATGATCCACCCCAAGCCGCGTCAGCGCCATATCTGCCAAGGCGCGCGTCACCCGACCATCACCCTCAACAACCGCGAAATCCACAACCCGGCGCAACAAACGTCCCGCGATCCTTGGTGTCCCCCGCGCCCGCTTTGCGATCTCGCGCGCACCGCCCTCATCGGCAGGTGCGCCCAGCTTGCGTGCATTACGGTCCACGATGATGAATAACTCATCCTCAGTATAAAACTGCAGACGCGTGGGAATGCCAAACCGGTCACGCAGCGGCGTGGTCAGCAAACCCATCCGCGTGGTCGCACCGACAAGCGTGAAAGGCTGCAATTCAATCCGCACCGTGCGCGCCGCTGGCCCTTCACCGATCACCAGATCCAGTTCAAAATCCTCCAGCGCCGGATACAGCACTTCCTCGACAGCCGGGTTAAGACGGTGGATTTCGTCGATGAACAATACATCGCGCGCCTCAAGGTTGGTCAGGATCGCGGCCAGATCGCCCGCCTTGGCCAGCACCGGACCAGAGGTCATGCGAAAACCAACACCCAATTCGCGGGCCATGATCTGCGCCAGCGTGGTTTTACCCAAACCGGGCGGGCCGTGAAACAGGGTATGATCCATCGCCTCGCCGCGCTGTTTGGCCGACTGGATGAACACCTTGAGGTTGGACCGTGCTTCCGCCTGCCCCACAAATTCGTCCAGCATCTGCGGACGCAACGCGCGGTCGAAATCTTCGGGCATCGGCGCGGGCCGGACAGTCGGGTCGATATCAGACATGCGTGCCTTTCAGGGCCAAGAAAGCCCCAAAGGGCTTGATGAGGGCACCCTAACCCTTGGGTGCCAGAAGTTTCAACGCCGCGCGGATCAAAGCCGGAGTATCCGCGCCTTCGTTTTCGCCTGCGGCCTGCGCCACGGCACCCGCCGCATCACCGGGGCTATATCCCAGATTGCCCAGCGCTGACATGGCTTCCGACTGCGCCGACGCATTTGCGGGTACAGCTGCTCGCGCCTTGACGGGGATGCTTTCCAGCACCTCTGCGTCCACCTCGCCCTGCGCTTGGGCCAGCGTGTCGCTCATCGCCATCACGCTCGGTGCCTTGTCTTTCAGGTCAAGCACGACGCGCTGTGCAATTTTCGGGCCAACACCCTTGGCCGCTTTGACCGCATTCCAGTCCCCCAGCGCTATCGCCCGGCTGACCCCGTCAGGGCCCAGCGCCCCGAGGATCGCCAGCGACGCCTTTGCCCCGATCCCCTGCACTGACGTCAACAAGCGGTGCCATTCTTTCTCGACCAGCGACTGAAACCCGAAAAGCTGCATCAGGTCCTCACGCACCAGCATATCGGTATAAAGCGCCGTCACCTCGCCCACGGCGGGCAGCGCCGCCATCGTCCGGTCAGAACAATAAACAAGGTAGCCGACACCGCGCACATCAATCAGCACGTGGTCAACTGCACGGTATTCAATGCGACCTGTGATCTTGCCAATCATGCGCTTGCCCTCGCCACTGCTTGGGCCAATGCGCTGGCGCCGCCGTGATGCGCGTGGCAGATCGCAATTGCCAGCGCGTCCGCCGCATCCGGCCCGTTGATCACAGCACCGGGCATCTGCATCTTGACCATGTGCAACACTTGTACTTTTTCCGCGTGGCCCACGCCAACGACGGTCTTTTTCACTTTGTTGGGGGCGTATTCCCCCACGCTCAACCCTGCCTGCGCGGGCACCAGCATCGCAATGCCGCGTGCTTGGCCCAGTTTCAGTGTACCGGCACCATCCTTGTTCACAAACGTCTGTTCCACCGCTGCCGTATCGGGTTGATAGGTCCGAAACACCTGCGTCAACTGGCTGTGCAAGGACAGCAGTCTTTGCGCCAGATCCGCACCTTCGGAATGACACACGCCGTTCGCAACGTGGGAAAGCCGACTCCCGGCGACGTCGATCACACCCCAGCCCATGTTCCGCAACCCCGGATCAATGCCAATTACCCGCATATCCACCCCTGCCTCGTTACAATTGTTGCTTTTTTGATGCACTAGCACGAAACGCGAACATTGGCCAAGCCTTAACACCGATCCGTCAATAACGACCATCCAATTGTCGCAATCAGATCACGCATGCCGTTTGCGCCGCACCCAAGGCGTAAAACGACCCCCAATAAAGGCAAATTTATGGCGCGTTTACGGGGCGTTAACCCCAGTTCTGACCTATGCAAAAAACGCAGATCACGCATGCGATTACAGCAGTTGTCGCAATAGCACTTCCGCCATATCTGCGCCTCACCCAGTCGGGGAAACCGACATAACGATTAAACACAAAGGACGGCTCAAATGGCAGCTTTCGACACCACCCGCACCGCATACGGCTCCTCTTCAGCCGTCTCACGCATCTCAGCATTTGCTTCACGCGCAGTTTCAGCTGTCGTAGCTTGGAATGACACGCGCGTCACCCGCAAGGCCCTTGCAAGCCTGACCGATCGCGAGTTGGAAGATATCGGTCTTTCACGCGGCGACATTGATTTCATCGCTGACAGCAACATCATTCGCTAAATCTTTGGACCCGCTGCGCACCTCTCGAGAGGTGTGCAACGATCGTCAAAACAAAAGCCGCTTCTTGAGATATCAAGAAGCGGCTTTTTTGTTCAGAAGAGTTCCTGGAGGGGGAACCAGTGGCTTGTCGGTGCCGCTACTTCAGCACAGGCAGCAGATAAGGCGCGAGAAAATCCGCGACTGCTTGCGTGACGGGATCAATCGCCATCACATAGGCACCCGCCTTTTCGATGCCAGTCCCGTTCTCCAGCCCGCCCAACCGCTCCTGATAGGATGCGGGGCCAACAACGATGACCATCAAAAGTTTGAGCGTCAGGAAAAGTGCAAGAGCAAGGCCAACGACCTTTAGACCTGATGCATTGCGCGCAGTCCGCTTGGGGCGCACAACAATCAGCCCGTCTTTGCCCACTTTCGTGGTATAGCCGTGCGTCATCTGCTGATGTTTACGCCCAAGCAATGTCAGACGTTTTACGAAGTGGTCGTGTGTCTCAACCATGGCAGCCTCGAATAACAAATGGCCCCCACCACTGTTAAGAATTGATTAGCCATGAATTGTGGCATTTTCAGGGCAATTGCCTCAAATGCCGCTGAAAAAAGGGTTAATTAAGGCAATTTCTGTAGGGTTAGTGTCGTCCAGTCGACAATGCTGTCGCGGTGCACCAGATTGATGCCATTGCGTGCATAAACTTCGATCACCTCATCGGCCTGTTCGTTTAAAATGCCGGATAGAATCGCATATCCGTTGGGAATTAAGGCACCCGCCATATCCGGCGATAACGCCACAAGCGGTCCTTTGAGGATATTCGCAAAAATCAGATCGTATGGGGCAGCGGCGGCCAGGGTCGGGTGGTCAAAGCCTGCCGCTTCCACACAGGTCACGCGCCCCTCAAGATTGTTTGCCGCCACATTGGCGCGCGCCACGTCCACCGCAACCTCGTCAATATCACTGGCCAGCACCACATCGGGCCAGATGCGCGCCGCTGCCATCGCCAGCACCGCAGTGCCGCACCCCACATCAACCACGTTCTTGCCCACAAAGCCCTCGGTCGCCAACCGGTCCAGCGCGCGCAGACATCCCAGCGTCGTGCCGTGGTGCCCCGTGCCAAAGGCCATCGCGGCCTCGATCAACAGCGGCTCGACGCCCTCAGGTACTTTGTCCGCGTCATGGGAACCATAAACGAAAAAGCGGCCCGCCTCGACCGGTGATAATTCACGGCGCACATGGGCGACCCAGTCGGTTTCGGGCAGTTCCGAGATCACGAAAGGCTGCGCGCCCATCGCCGCAGCCAACACAGCCAATGCCGCCGCGTCCGGTTCGGCCTCGAAATAGCCGCCGACTTCCCATAGGCCGGAACCGTCTTCCATCTCGAACACGCCAACGCCGGTGGGCTCAGGCTCAAGCCGTTCCATCGCGTCGCCCAAGGCATAAGCCGGGTCGCGCCCTGCGAGGGTCGTGAGTGCAGTGAATGTGGTCATGGCGTTCTCCGGTTCTGCGCGCCTAACGGCGGCGATGTCTGTCAGGGTTCGGGTAGGGGCGTGGAAAGGCCGGGTCAAGCGGGGTCTCGTCTTCGGGCTTTAGTCCTTTGACGAAATACCAGCCCCAGACAGACGCCCCCAGACCCACAACTGCTGCGGCCATTGCCTGTCCGTAGATCACACCTGCGGCGCCAAACGAGGCGGCCAACATGGTCGCGGCAGGCCAGCTGAGCACGCCATCTTTGATCCAGTTCACCAGCGTTGACCGCCCCGGCTTGCCCAGATTGTTAAACGCCGAATTGGATACAAAGAGGGCGCCAAAAAAGATGAACCCGCCCACGCCCACGGTCGAAAACGCCCGCAGTACATCCACGCCGACACCTGTCAAGGCAAAGGCGGTGATCACAAAGTCAGTCACGCTGATCATCAAAACCCAAGCAACCATCGTGTAGATCACACAAAACACCAGCGCATCACGGTAGGTACTGCGCACGCGGTCCATCTGGCCCGCGCCAAAATTTTGCCCAAAGATACCGCCTATCGCACCTGACAGCGCAAAAAGTCCGCCAAATACCACAACAGTCAGACGGCCCACCACAGCCCAAGCAGCCATCGCCGCATCACCGAACGGGGCCATCACCATCGTCAGAACGTAATTGCCCGCAGGCGTGGACATCTGTGTCGCAATCGTCGGCAAAGCCACAGCAAAGAACGGACCGGCCAGATTGCGCATCGTGCTGAGGCGCGGTTTGGTCACCAGCTTCATCTGAACAATGGCGAAATAAACCGCCAAGCCCAACAGCGCAAAGCGAAACAGCACCAGACCAATCGCCGCCCCGTCCAGACCCATCCGCAGATACAAGATCAAAATCGGATCCAGGATCAGCAGCACAAAGCCAGAGAACATCGTCACGTACATCGCCTTGGCGCCATAGCCATAGGCGCGCAGCGTACCCGACAACACCAGCGCCACCGACATTGGCAACAGCGATGGCACGGTGGCCGCCAGATAGCGCGCAGCCAGGCGCGCGGTCTCGCCCTCGGCCCCGGCAAAACCGATCAGCGCATGCCGGTAGCCCACAATCAGGCTGACCACGACACTCATCAGCCCCAACGCGATGACACAGGCCGCACCCGCCTGCCTGCGCGCAAGGGCTTCTTCGCCGCGCCCGACACTGCGCGAGATCAGGGCCGTTGCCGTGATCATCAAGCCGACCCCCACTGAGACGCTGAAAAACTGCACCGCATAGGCAAAACCGATGGCCGCGACCAATTGGGGATTGCCCAACTGACTGACCCAGAACAGGTTCGTCGCATCCACCAGAAAGATAAACGTGATGCCCATCGCACCAGTGGCCGTCATGCGCGCCACATGCCCCATGGTGCCCCCGGTCAGAAAACGCCCTTCGGCCATCTACTCCGCTGCCTGCATGCTGCGCTGCGCAAAGATCGTCTCGTTGCCCGGTACCGGATGGCG
>JAFMHE010000063.1:9127-16339 GCA_017854675.1 Paracoccaceae bacterium
CCATAACTGAGGAACACCAGCACCAGCCCGATATATTCAAACCCCAAGGTGCGCCGTTCCCCGAAATACCCCACGGCACGGCCCATCAGTGGGGCAAAGATCATATTGGCCACCAGATTGATCATATACAGGGCGGTGATCTCATGGACCTGCCAGCCAAACTTCTCGACCATCATGAAGCCCGCAAAGACCACGAAAATCTGCCGCCGCGCACCGGACATGAATTGCAGCGCGTAATATAGCCAGTAGCGTTTGCGCAGGATCATCTTTTTGTGTTGCGGCGTGGGGGCTTCGAACTGCGGATAGGCGAACATCGCAAACAGGGCGAGCATGACAGTCACACCACCGCCCACCAAATAGACGATGTTGTAGGACAGGTTTAACGTCTCCCACAGTGCCATAATCGCGATATAAGCGATCAGCGTCGCCAGCGACCCTGCCGCCATCAACCACCCCAACATCCTTGGCGCGTCTTCGATCTTGAGCCATTGTAACTGCAACGACTGGTTCACCGTCTCGTAATAATGAAACCCGATGGAGCTGAGCATGGTGATGGTTAAAATACCGCCCATTGACGGAAACCACGCAGTTACAGCCGTGGCAGCGCCCAGCATGACCAGAGCCACCAAACCCAACACCTGCTCTCGGATAAAGATGATCAACGCAATCACGCCGACGGCCAAGAATCCCGGGATCTCTCGCACCGTGTGCAGCAAGCCGATGTCAGAGCCATCAAAATCGGCCACTTCGATCACGAAATTGTTCAACAACGCCGACCACGTGTTGAACGCAACCGGCATCGCAAGCGCCATCAGGAACAACAGCGCCACGGGTCTGCGCCAAAATGGCAAGCCTTTGGCCTGCTCAAGGGTGACATATTGAGCCATGCAAATCTCATACGCCCGCGCCAAACGAAAGACGAGTCGCTAATATACCCCAGCAGCCACCTTCTTGTTTCAGCTCTTTTCGCTTCAAATACTGCATGGGGGTTTGGGGGTATGAAACCCCCAACTGGTGCGGCTAGTAGAAACTCTGCGGATCAATATCGACGGCGATGCGCAAATCACCCTTCAACCGCACCTGCGCCACCCATTTGACCAAGGCCTCCTGCAAGGGCGCGGTCTTCTCAGCCTTTACCAATAATCTCACCCGGTGCCGTCCGCGCACGCGCGCTATTGGCGCAGGCGCAGGCCCATAAACCTGTGCCCCGATCCGCCGCAAGGCACCATCGTTGCGCGCCAACAGGTTCCCCGCATCAAACACCTGCGCCACATCCGGTCCCGACAATATAATACCCGCCATCCGCCCATAAGGCGGCACACCTGCTTGCTTGCGTTCCGCGGCTTCAGAGGCCCAGAACGCCTCCTCGTCTCCCGCCAAGATCGCGCGGATCACAGGATGCTCCGGCTGGTAAGTCTGCAAGAGCGCCGCCCCCGGTGCCTCGGCACGCCCCGCCCGTCCCGCGACCTGACGCATCAGTTGAAAGGTCCGCTCGGCTGCGCGCAAATCCGATCCCATCAATCCGAGGTCGGCGTCAATAACACCAACGAGGGTCAAATTGGGAAAGTTATGCCCCTTTGCCACCAGTTGCGTACCAATGATGATATCTGCCGCCCCTGCCGCGATGCCCGCAATCTCGGCCTTCAGCGCGCGCGCTGATCCGTACATATCCGAGCTGAGCGTGGCGATCCGTGCCTCCGGCCAGATCAACGCCGCCTCTTCCCCGAGCCTCTCAACTCCCGGCCCCACAGGGGCCAGACGCCCTTCGGCATCGCAGGACGGACAGGTCTCCGGCATCGGTTTGCTTTCGCCACACTGATGACAAACCAGCCGTTTCAGGAACCGGTGCTCAACCATGCGCGCATCGCAATCATCACACCCGATCTGATGACCACAGGCGCGGCACAACGTGATCGGCGCATAGCCCCGCCGGTTGATGAAAAGCATCGCCTGCTCTCCGCGTTCAAGGCGTTTGTTGACCTCTTGCTGCAACCGGGGCGAAACCCACTTGTCGCTGGCCAATGTTTCGGCGCGCATGTCAATTGCACCCATTTCAGGCATCACCGCTGGCCCGAACCGCGATGTCAGCTCCAACCGGCGGTATTTGCCAGCCTCCGCATTGGCCCATGTTTCCAGCGATGGCGTGGCAGAAGCCAGAACCACCTGCGCGTTACAAATCGATGCGCGCAAAACCGCCATATCCCGCGCATTATATAGCACACCATCCTCTTGCTTGTAGGACGTGTCATGTTCTTCATCGACGACAATCAAACCCAGATTCTGAAACGGCAGAAACAACGCCGAACGCGCCCCGATGACCAGTTGCGCCCGACCCTGCCCCACCATCCGCCAGATGCGGCGACGTTCTGTCATGGTAGCACCTGAATGCCATTCTGCCGGTTTGGCGCCAAACCGTTCTTGCACACGCGTCAGGAATTGTTCCGTCAACGCAATCTCTGGCAGCAACACCAATGCCTGCCGACCCGCCTTCAACGCCGCAGCGACCGCCTCCAGATAGACTTCGGTCTTGCCAGATCCCGTTACGCCGCGCAGCAACGTCGTGCCATATTCCCCGGCCGTCACGCCCTGCGCCAAGGCCGCCGCCCCAGCAGCCTGATCCTGCGTCAACGCTTTGCCCGGCAAATCAGGGTCCATCCGCGCAAAGGGCAAGTCTCTTGGGCTGTCCTCTTCGCGCACGACATCCTGCCCCACCAACCCTTTGACGACAGAGGATGTCACGCCTGCCATTTCTGCAAGTTCCTTGAGGGTGAATGACAAGTCCCCGTATTCATCCAGCACCGCCAACACCCGGCGGCGCGCGTCTGTCAGCTTGGTTGGCTCTGCAGGACCGCGCCGGTACACCTTGCGCATCGAGGGCGGATCACCCAACCCCGGTGCGCGTGTGGCAAGGCGCAGCATCGCAGGCAGCGGCGTGACCGTGTAGGCAGCCGCGCGCGTCAAGAATTCTTTGAGTTCAAGCCGCATCGGGGCGGCGTCCAGTACGCGGATCACGTGGCGAATTTTGTTAAGCGCGTAATCCCCCTGCCCTGCCCCCCAGACAACCCCAAGCACTTTGCGCGGCCCCAAAGGCACCTCGACAAAAGCCCCCAGATGACACCCGCCTTCCGGCGCTTTGTAATCCAGCGCACGGCCAAGGGGCTGCGTGGTCATCACTGCCACCAGTGCGCCATGATCAAAGTATTCCGGTTCGCTCAAGATCGGCTCCGATGCGGGGGGTGGGATTTGAGGGTTTCAGGACGCGGTTTCATAGGCTAGACCCGATTTCAATCAGGATAAGCACAACTTCAACGCTGCATCCCTTAACTGCAAGGACATCGACATGAAATTCTTCGTAGACACTGCTGAAATCGACGCCATCGCCGAATTGAACGATCTGGGCATGGTGGACGGCGTGACCACCAACCCTTCGCTGATCCTGAAATCAGGCCGCGACATCATGGAAGTGACCAAAGAGATTTGTGATCTGGTCTCTGGCCCTGTCTCTGCCGAAGTGGTGGCGATGGAAGCCGACGCGATGATCGCCGAAGGCCGCAAACTGGCCGAGATCGCAGAGAATATCGCGGTCAAACTGCCGCTGACATGGGACGGCTTGAAGGCCTGCAAAGTGCTGTCCGCAGAGGGCAAGATCGTCAACGTCACCTTGTGTTTTTCTGCAAACCAAGCGCTGCTTGCTGCCAAAGCCGGTGCGACATTCATCTCTCCGTTCATCGGGCGTCTGGATGACATCAACATCGACGGTATGGATTTGATCCAGGACATCCGCACGATCTATGACAACTACGGGTTCGAAACCAACATCCTTGCTGCGTCCATCCGTTCTGTCGCGCATGTGCAGGATTGCGCCCTGATCGGTGCAGACGTGATGACCGCCCCGCCGGAGGTCATCAAAAAGCTGGCCACGCACCCGCTGACCGACAAGGGTCTGGACCAGTTCATGAAAGACTGGGCCAAGACGGGCCAGAATATTCTTTGATTAAACGCTGCGGCCCTGTCTTGCCCTTTGCGGGTGCGGCGGGGCCGGAATTCAGTATTTAAAGCGAAAAGAAACGATAAGAGGTGCTTTTCTTTTCGCTTTAAATACTGAAATTCTGCCGGTGCCTTTCCGGGTGCCGCTTCACGAATGACTCCGATTCGCCACATCCTAAGAATTGCGCCACTTGGGGGGCAGATTTCCCGTGTTTGGCATGCTACACAGAGCAAAATCAAAAAGAGACGACCATGAGCAGTAACCCCAAGATTGATGACGTCCTGCGTGAGGCGATCATTTCGCAGCCTGATGTCATCCTTGACGATACCGACGTGATGCAAGCCCTGATTGCTGCTAATGAAAAGGCCATGGGCGGCAATATTGTCGATCTGCGCGGCATCGCTATGGAACGGCTGGAGACCCGTCTTGACCGGCTGGAGGACACGCACCGCAGCGTGATTGCAGCCGCGTACGAGAACCTTGCGGGCACCAATCAGATCCACCGCGCCATTCTGCGGATGTTGGACCCGACCGAATTTGAGACATTCCTGCGCGATCTGGGCGGCGAAGTTGCCGATATTCTGCGCGTCAATGCCGTCAAACTAGTATTGGAATCGGTACAAAACGACAATGATCCGGCAATCAAGCGTCTGGGTGACGTTCTCAGTGTGGCGGAACCCGGATTTATCGACGATTACCTGACCCAAGGGCGCGGCGGCACAGTGCGCCAAGTGACCTTGCGTGGTGTACAGGATGCCTCGGCCCAGATTTACGGCGACAAGGCGGACTGGATGCGCTCGGAGGCCTGTCTCAAGCTGAACTTCGGTGCAGGACGGTTGCCCGGCCTTTTGGTTCTTGGCGCAGAAGATCCGCATATGTTCGGGCCCCAACAAGGCACCGATCTGCTGACTTTCTTCACCGGCGTGTTTGAACGCGCCATGCGCCGCTGGTTGTCTTGAGCGGGCCGGACCTGAATGCTGCACAGGGGCTCATCAGCCCCGCCGCGCGCGATGCGTTGCAAACATGGTTGGATCATCAGCGCAGTTTGAAGGGCGCCGCCGAAAACACATTGATCGCCTATCAGGGCGATGTGGTTGAGTTTTTGACCTTCATCACTTTTCACAAGGGTGACAGTCAGGGCCTAGGAGCGTTGGCGCGGATCACGATTTCTGACATGCGCGCCTGGATGGCCCGCACGCGCGGCAGCGATGTCGGGCCAAGGTCCATGGCACGCAAATTGTCTGCGGTGAAAGCGTTCTACCGCTGGCTGGCAGAGCGCGAAGGGTTCGAGCCGACCGCAGTTTTGTCAACCCGGTCGCCAAAGTTCCAAAAAAAGCTGCCGCGTCCCTTGGCAATTGATGCCGCCAAAGCCTTGCTGGACTGTGTTGAAATACAAAATGACCGCCCGTGGGTGTCTGCCCGCGATGTGGCGGTATTAACGCTGCTTTGGGGATGCGGGTTGCGGATATCCGAAGCGCTTGGGCTGAAAGGCCGCGATGCGCCGCTGCCTGACACGCTGCGCATTCTTGGCAAAGGGGGCAAGGAACGCGTCGTACCCGTCCTTCCTGCAGCCCGCGATGCCGTTGATACCTATGTCCGTCTGTCGCCACACCCCAAAGCATCAGACGCGCCCTTGTTTCGTGCCATCAAAGGCGGTCCGCTGACCGCGCGGCCTATTGCCAAGGTGATGGCGGACGCGCGCATGCAGCTTGGCCTGCCTGCCAGCGCCACACCGCATGCGATGCGGCACAGTTTCGCTACGCATCTGCTGGATGCGGGGGGTGATCTGCGGGCCATACAGGAGTTGTTGGGGCATGCGTCGCTCTCTACCACACAAGCCTATACGGCGGTTGATACTGCGCGGTTGATGGAAGTCTACAACCGCGCCCATCCCAAAGCAGGTTAATTCCCGTTAGTTGCCTAGTTCTTCGACGAACGCCTGCGCCGCTGCTGTCGGGTCTGCTTTGCCCGCCGCAACCTGCGCGCTGAGGGCTTCTAGCGCCGCTTTGACTGCCGGTTCGGACAGCCGCGCCAAAAGCCGCTGCTTGACGTCCTCGTGAAACCAGTACCGCGCCTGTTCTGCCCGCGTCTTGTCCCAAAACCCTGCCGCGCGACGCCAGTCTGAAAGGCGCTGCAGGGTCTCCCAAGCCACTGCCAATCCCTCTTCGTGCAAAGCCGAAACCGTCATCGCACAAGGGTAGCCTTCGGGATCTTGCGGACGCTTGCGCAACAACCGCAGCGCACCAGCGTAATCCGCACATGTCCGCATCGCGGTGGCTTTCAGATCACCATCCGCTTTGTTCACAAGGATCACGTCAGCCATTTCCATGATGCCACGTTTGACGCCTTGCAGCTCGTCCCCGCCAGCAGGCGCAAGCAACAGCAAGAAAAGATCGGACATTTCAGCCACAACAGTCTCGGATTGGCCGACACCGACAGTTTCAATTAGGACGACATCAAATCCGGCGGCCTCGCACAGGCGCACCGCCTCTCGCGTGCGACGGGCCACACCGCCCAGATGGGTCTGGCTGGGGGACGGACGGATAAAAGCATTCGGATCGCGCGCCAAAAAGTCCATACGGGTTTTATCGCCAAGGATCGACCCGCCGGAACGCGCCGATGATGGGTCCACAGCAAGCACCGCCACCCGTTTGCCTTGGCCCGTCAGCATCAAACCAAAGCTCTCGATAAACGTCGATTTGCCCACGCCCGGTGTCCCGGACAGACCAATGCGCAGCGCCTGCCTGTCAGCGGGCAATGCCGCCAAAAGTTCTGCGGCCTGCGCGCGGTGGTCCGCACGACCCGATTCGACCAATGTAATGGCCTGCGCCAAAGCACGGCGTTCCCCTGCGCTGATGCGCGTCGCAAGATCAGATACGTTCATGGCGCATCTTTTGCGGGCGGACACATAAATGTCCATACCCCTGCTGTCGCCCTTCCCTCTTGGCGGCACCTTAGGATTACCCGATAAGGTGCCATGTCTTTCACACTCCCCATCGACGCGGTTCTGCCAAAGGTCATCGCTGCATTGCGCGCCCATGCCCGCGTGGTACTGCAAGCCCCGCCCGGGGCCGGTAAAACCACGCGTGTGCCGCTGGCTATGCTGGAGGCGCAGATTACCACAGGCAAGATCCTTATGCTGGAACCCCGTCGCTTGGCCGCGCGTGCCGCCGCCGAACGGATGGCTGCGACACTGGGTGAGGACGTGGGCCGCACCGTTGGCT
>JAFMHE010000064.1 GCA_017854675.1 Paracoccaceae bacterium
ACCGTGATGGAAAACATGATGATCCCTTGCTTTGCGAAACGCGACGGGTCGTTTCAGATCAACGCAATCACCTCGATCCCGGCGCAGCGCGATGTCATCGACAAGGCAGAGCAGATGCTGACCGAGATGAAGCTGATCGACAAGCGCGAGATGCACGCGGCCTCTATGTCGCGCGGTGACAAGCGCCGTCTGGAGATTGCAATGTGTCTGGCGCAGGAACCCCGCCTCCTGCTGTTGGATGAGCCGACCGCCGGTATGGCGCGCGCCGATACCAACAATACCATCGACCTGCTCAAGCAGATCAAGGAAGAGCGCGACATCACCATCGCCATCATCGAACACGACATGCATGTTGTGTTCTCGCTGGCCGAACGCATCACCGTGCTGGCACAAGGCACGCCGCTGGTCGAAGACACGCCCGACAACATCAAAGGCCATCCCAAAGTCCGCGAAGCGTACCTGGGCGAAAGCCAAGACGCAGCCTAAGGCCCCATAGCCCGTAGGGCGGGCATCCCCCGCCGCCACGACGAGGACATAACAATGACCATCGAAACTCTCGAAAAGAACGCCAACCACGCCGCCACCGCTCCGGCCTTTCTCTCTATCTGGGATCTTGAGGCCTACTACGGCGAAAGCTACATCGTTCAAGGCGTCAGCTTTAACGTGCACGAAGGCGAAATCCTTGCCCTTCTGGGACGCAACGGTGCGGGTAAAACCTCTACCTTGCGCGCCATTGCCCGGCTCGATTCGCCCGAGGCACGGCACGGCGAAATCTGGCTTGACCACAAACCCCTGCACAAAATGAAGGCCCATGAGGCGTCTCAGGCGGGCATCGGCCTTGTGCCCGAAGACCGCCGGATCATCCCCGGTCTGACAGTCGAGGAAAACCTGAAACTGGCACAGATCGCCCCGCCGATCGGCTGGTCGCTGGAACGTCTTTACACTCTGTTCCCCCGTTTGGGCGAACGTAAAACCCAAGAAGGCACAACCCTGTCGGGTGGCGAACAACAGATGCTCGCCATCGCCCGCGCCCTTGCCCGCGACATCAAGGTTTTGCTGCTGGACGAGCCTTACGAGGGTCTGGCCCCGGTCATCGTGGACGAGATCGAAAAGACGCTGGCCATCATCAAGGAACAGGGCATCACGACCATTCTGGTTGAACAAAACGCCGTGCGTGCGTTGAAACTGGCCGACCGCGCCGTGATCCTTGATACGGGCGGGATCGTCTTTGATGGCACCGCCGAAGAGGTCCTGAACAACGCGGAACTGCGCGCTGAATATCTGGCGATCTAAAGCAAGGCGGCCAAGCGGTTTGGCCGCCTGATAGAGTTTTTCAACGATTCTGGCCGGAAAATTTCAGATTTTCCGGCCCTTCCAGTTCAATCAAAACACGCCCCTTTTACTGGTAAGAGAACTGCCCGCTTTTCATGGCCCGCCCCATGACATATAAGCGGGCAAAAGGGCCGTGACCAAACGTAAGGTCGTCCCGCCAAAACTTGAGGACCCTATGACAAAAAATACCCATGACGCTGATGTTGCCTTTATCCGTGCGCTGGCCGAGCTGCTGAACGAAAACGATCTGACCGAATTGCAGGTCAAACGTGATTACGCCGAGGATGACAGCCTCAACGTCAGGGTCAGCCGCAAGCCGCCCCAGCAGATTATGGCACCCCAGCAGATGCAGGCAGCACCTGCGCAAATGCCCGCTGCCATCCCTGTCGCAATCGCCAGCCCGGCCGCCGACACAAGCGCGGACCCCGCCAACCACCCCGGTGCAGTTACCTCACCGATGGTCGGCACGATTTATTTGCAGGCAGAGCCAAGCGCGCCGCCCTTCATCAGCGTGGGTGCGTCTATCGCAGAGGGCGACACATTGCTGATCGTCGAAGCGATGAAGACAATGAACCACATTCCCGCGCCACGTTCAGGCACGATCAAACGCATTCTGGTCGGTGATGGCGATGCCGTGGAATTTGGCGCACCGCTCGTCATCATCGAATAGGGGCAGATCATGTTCAACAAGATCCTGGTCGCCAACCGCGGTGAAATCGCTCTGCGCGTCATCCGCGCTGCGCGCGAAATGGGCATTGGCACCGTCGCGGTGCATTCCACTGCCGATAGCGACGCGATGCATGTACGCATGGCTGATGAAAGTGTTTGCATCGGTCCGCCCTCTTCTGCGCAGTCTTATTTGTCGATCCCTTCCATCATCGCCGCATGCGAGATCACCGGCGCCGAGGCCATCCATCCCGGTTATGGTTTCCTGTCCGAGAACGCGCAATTCGTGCAGGTAATCGAAGATCATGGCCTGACGTTCATCGGCCCCACAGCAGAACATATCCGCGTGATGGGCGACAAAATCACCGCCAAAGAGACCATGATCAAGCTGGGCGTGCCTTGCGTTCCGGGATCAGCAGGCGGCGTCGCGACATTGGAAGAGGCGCAGGCCTTGGGCGCGGAAATGGGATATCCCGTCATCATCAAAGCCACGGCTGGCGGCGGTGGCAAGGGCATGAAAGTGGCTGAAAATGCCGCCGGTATGGAACGCGCCTTTATGACCGCACGTGCCGAGGGCAAGTCGAATTTTGGCAACGACGAAGTCTATATCGAGAAATACCTGACCACGCCGCGCCATATCGAAATTCAGGTGTTTGGCGATGGCAAAGGCCGCGCCGTGCATCTGGGCGAACGCGACTGTTCGTTGCAGCGGCGCCACCAAAAGGTGTTCGAAGAAGCCCCCGGGCCTACAATTTCCACCGAAGAACGCAACAGGATCGGCAAAGTCTGCGCCGACGCAATGGCCAACATCAATTATATCGGTGCGGGCACGGTCGAGTTTCTGTTCGAGAACGGTGAGTTCTATTTCATCGAGATGAACACCCGCTTGCAGGTAGAACACCCAGTGACCGAAGGGATTTTTGGCGTCGATCTGGTGCGCGAACAAATCCGTGTTGCCAGCGGCATGGACATGTCCTTCACCCAAGAAGACCTCAAAATCAACGGTCATGCCATCGAGGTGCGCATCAACGCAGAGAAACTCCCGAACTTTGCGCCCTGCCCCGGCACGATCACCCAGTACCACGCACCGGGCGGTCTGGGCGTGCGCATGGACAGCGCACTTTATGATGGCTACCGAATCCCGCCCTACTACGACAGCCTGATCGGCAAGCTGATCGTGCATGGCCGCGACCGCAAAGAGGCATTGGCCCGCCTTGAGCGCGCGCTGGGTGAATTGATTGTGGACGGCGTAGACACCACCATCCCGCTTTTTCATGCGCTTTTGCAGGAAAAAGACATCCAAACCGGTGCCTACAACATCCATTGGCTGGAAAAGTGGCTCGAAACTCATCTGGGTGGTGCCTGACCCCTGAAGGCCCGCCCGATGACTGAGCTGACGCCAGAATTGCTGTTGCACGGGTATTCGGTGGGCATTTTTCCGATGGCCGAAAGCCGGACTGATCCAGAGATTTTCTGGGTCGATCCGCGCCTACGCGGCATCATGCCCTTGAACGGCTTTCACATGTCGCGATCTTTGGCACGTGCAATGCGCAAGACGACATTTCAAGTGCGGATTGATACGGCCTTTGCGGATGTTGTCGACGCCTGCGCGGACCGCAGCGAGACATGGATAAATTCAGAAATTACCGCGCTTTATCACGCCCTGCACCGTTCGGGGCATGCACATTCGCTTGAGATTTGGGACGACAACGCGCTGGTCGGCGGGGTTTATGGTGTGACACTGGGCCGTGCGTTTTTCGGTGAAAGCATGTTTTCGCGCCGCACCAATGCATCAAAAATGGCGCTGGCCGCTTTGGTGGACCGGTTGCGGGAGGCAGGGTTCATCCTGTTCGACACACAATTTCTGACCGATCATCTGGCAAGCCTCGGGGCAGTTGAAATCACCCGGCGGCTCTATCACAAGCGGTTGGCGGAAGCGACCAAGGGTCAAGCCAACTTTAGCTCCGTGCCGGTCCGCCCCCTTTACGAAGTGATGCAGCGCATGACCCAAACGTCATAGCGGGGGTGTTCCAACGCTGACAGGGCCGGTGAAGACGCGATCATCCAGCCCGAGAATATGACGCCACGCTTGCCCGTCTCGGAGATTTCCAAGGCCGCATAGGCGTTGCCTGACGGGTTGCCACGCGGATAGCGGCATTCTGCCAACACAATTTGCAAGTTCCCGATGCTGGCGGATTCACCCGCACGCAATTCAAAATCAGTGGTTTGCCCGGACGTTTTGTCCAAGGCCCGCAAAACGCCACCGGGCGCGTTCTCGACCTCCTGCGCAGCCGCGATGCTGGCAGAAAACACAAGTGGAATCAGATATTTGAACATGCGCAATGCCAACAGGGGCGCCAGATCACTCCGGGGTCCATGCCTCATAATCAGATCGGTCGGCCGGTTTGGCCTGCCGCAAAGACCCCGTCGGCGCATAGGCCAGCGCGGTGCCCGTCATGTTTGCAACATGCGGTTTTTCCCACGCTTTATGGGTCAAAGGCTTGTCGGTCGGCGTCTCGTCCCATGTGTGGTGCAGCCATCCGTGCCAATCGGGGTTAACGCGACTGGCCTCCATATCACCGTTGAAAATCACCCAACGTTTTGAATCGTCATGGTTGCGATAATAGATGTTGCCCTGCGCATCTTCGCCCACTTTGGTGCCCTTGCGCCACGTGAAAAGCTGCGTGTTCAACGTCTGACCATCCCACCACGTGAGTGCGCGAAATATCGTATTGAGAATGCCCATGAAACTCTCCTGACCGGTTGCTGCGGTTATGCACGATGGCGCGACCTGCGTCTAGGGCAGGACGGCTGTCACCTCAATCTCAATCCGGTATTTCGGGTCAATCAGACCACATTGGATCATTGTCGCAGCGGGTGGATTGGCCCCGAAGGTGGCCGAGACGATAGGAAGGCATGCGTCAAACTCTGTCGCGTCGGGCAGCATATAGGTCACGCGCACAACATAGGCAAAATCACTGCCCGCCTCTTTCAGCGCGGCCTCAATTATGGAAAGGGCGGATTTGCATTGCGCCACCACATCATCGCCCTGCCCCACAGTGCCCGCAACATGCACAAAACCGCCTGCGACAACTGCGCGGCAATAGCCCGCTTTCTTTTCAAATTCACCGCCAGAATGGATGCGTCTGATTGTCATGATGTCGGGCCTCTTACCTGTATGATTGGGTTAATCTGTGTGTCTGGCACAAAAAAAGGCGCAAGTATCCCTTTGCGCCTTTCCTTCATTTTCTCATCGGTGTCTTAGCCTACCGATGCGGGTTCTTTGGTCTTTTTGATTTCGCCATGGATCATCAACGGGGCCGCGTCAGACATGACCGCCTCTTCGTTCACCACAACTTCGGTCACTGAATCCAGACCCGGCAGATCAAACATCGTATCCAAAAGAATATCCTCAAGGATAGACCGCAAACCGCGTGCACCTGTCTTGCGCTCGATCGCCCGCTTGGCAATCGCGCTCAACGCATCTTCGGTAAAGGTCAGTTCGGTGTCTTCCAGTTCAAACAGACGTTGGTATTGTTTGACTAACGCGTTCTTGGGCTGCGTCAGGATCGTGACAAGCGCGTCCTCATCCAGATCTTCCAGCGTTGCCAGAACCGGCAAACGACCGACGAATTCCGGGATCAGGCCGAATTTAAGCAGGTCTTCCGGCTCCAGATCGGTAAAAATTTCACCGATTCCGCGCGCATCATCCGCGCGCACGTCAGCGCCAAAACCCATTGCAGAGCCTTTGCCACGTGCGGCAATAATCTTGTCCAACCCGGCAAACGCGCCGCCGCAGATAAACAGGATGTTGGTCGTGTCGACCTGCAGGAACTCTTGCTGCGGATGTTTGCGCCCGCCTTGGGGCGGCACGGATGCGACCGTACCCTCCATCAGCTTCAACAGCGCCTGTTGCACACCCTCACCCGATACGTCGCGGGTAATCGAAGGGTTTTCGGATTTGCGCGTGATCTTGTCGACCTCGTCGATATAGACGATGCCGCGCTGCGCACGTTCCACGTTGTATTCAGATGCCTGAAGCAGCTTTAGGATGATGTTTTCCACATCTTCACCGACATAACCGGCCTCGGTCAATGTCGTTGCATCCGCCATGGTGAAGGGCACATCCAGAATGCGCGCCAACGTCTGCGCCAGCAACGTTTTGCCACAACCTGTCGGGCCCATCAGCAGAATGTTGGATTTTGCCAGTTCAATATCGCCACCCTTCTGGGCGTGATTCAGACGCTTGTAATGGTTGTGCACAGCAACCGACAAAACGCGTTTCGCCATCGCCTGACCGATCACATAATCGTCCAGAACATCACAGATGTCTCTGGGCGTCGGCACACCGTCGGTCGCCTTAAGACCGGAGGCTTTGGTTTCCTCGCGGATGATATCCATGCACAGTTCAACGCATTCATCACATATAAATACAGTTGGACCCGCAATCAGTTTGCGCACCTCATGCTGACTTTTCCCACAAAAGCTGCAGTAAAGTGTATTTTTGCTGTCGCCGCCGGAGTTGTTAGCCATTCCGAACCCTTTCAGGTTTGTCGTGTATTTCAGCCTGCAAAACGCAGGATCATTCATGCTCGGTCCAACCCTAAAACAGGGACCGCCGCGCTACAATCGCAAAATCGCGGGCGCGGCGGCCATCTGTTTGTCAGGATGTCGCGGGTGCCTCAGCGATCACTTGTCCTTTTTGCCCTTCTTGGGCGCATCGCTATCGTCTGCTTTGCCGCGGCTTTCGACGATCTCGTCAATGTGGCCCCACGCAAGCGCTTCTTCGGGAACCATCCATTTGTCGCGATCAAGCGCTTTTTGCACCGTGTCGTAATCCTGCCCCGTGTGGCGCATATAAAGGCGGTACATCCGCTCGCGGGTGGCTTCGATGCTTTGGGCGCTGATCAGGATGTCAGCGGCCGTACCGCGCGCCCCGCCAGAAGGCTGGTGCACAAGGAATTCAGAGTTCGGCAGCGCAAACCGCATGCCCTTTTCGCCACCAATCGCAATGACCGACCCCATTGAGGCCGCCAAACCGCAGACAAGTGTCGACACTTTCGGACGGATGTACTGCATCGTGTCATAGATGCTCATCCCTGCCACAACGGACCCGCCGGGGCTGTTGATGTACATGGATATCTCCTTGGACGGGTTTTCCGCCTCAAGATGCAGCAACTGCGCCACAATCAGCGATGACATGCCGTCATGCACCGGGCCGTTGACGAAAATAATCCGTTCCTTCAGCAGGCGCGAGAAAATATCATAGGCGCGTTCACCCCGGCTGGTCTGTTCAACCACCATGGGGACAAGTGTATTCATGTGTTTTTCAATCGGATCGCTCATATCTCTGCCTGTTCTACGTTCACAGGACCATACCTGCAAAACCCTTAGCATAAGATTAGTCCCGCCACTTCGGAGCTTCAAGGGGGGGTCTGCGCCTGCTTGAAGCCTCTCTTGCGTGACCTAGCTTTGGGCTATGACAGATATATTGACCCACTTTCCCCCGACAGCGGCCCACGCACGCGACAGACTGGCCGCGTTTGCCCCGCTCGCGGGCAGCGCCTATGCGATGCGTCGCAACTTTGATTACGGGCCCGGGATGCATGGCAGCGTGTCGGTATTATCGCCTTACGTGCGCCTGCGGATGCTGGACGAAGTCGCAATGAGCCGCATAGCGCTGGCCCATCATAGCGCGCAGGAGGCGGAAAAATTTCTGGCAGAGGTGTTCTGGCGCACATACTGGAAAGGCTGGATGGAACTGCGCCCGACCGTTTGGGAAGACTACCAAAGCGATCTGGCGCGGTTGCGCAACGAGATACAGACACAATCGGGCCTGCGCGCGCGATGGCAAGACGCCTGTTTGGGTCAAACAGGTATCGCGCCCTTTGACGCTTGGGCGCATGAATTGGCGCAGACCGGCTATCTGCACAACCATGCGCGCATGTGGTTTGCGTCCATCTGGGTGTTTACGCTGAACATGCCGTGGCAATTGGGCGCAGATTTCTTTTTGCGCCACTTGCTGGACGGCGACGCGGCGGTCAACACGCTCAGCTGGCGATGGGTGGCGGGCATCCAGACGCCCGGCAAAACCTATCTTGCACGTGCCGATAACATCGCAAAATTCACCAATGGTCGGTTTTCATCGGTCGCAGGTTTGGCGCAGACAGCGGTCCCGCCGCAGACAGATGTGCCACCTGCCCCGCGCCTCTTGCCGAGGGTTCCCGAACCGGACCGGGGTGCGCCTTACGGGTTGTTGTTGCATGACGATGATATTGACGCAGCACGGTTGATCAAAGGGCATCCCACGCCTGCAAGTTGGGCGTATCTGGACACATCATCCGGGCATAGCCCGTGGCAGATGGCCCCGCATGTCAGCGCTTTCCGGTGCGCTGCGGCGCAAGATCAGGCACAAGGTGAAACCGGATTAAGCATCTTGAAAACCGCCCAAGACCTGCGCGATTGGGCGGTTGGCGCGGGCGTTGAACAGATCGTCACGCCTTACGCGCCGGTCAGTCCGACCCAAGCGGTGCTCGCGGCATACACCACCTTGCCAGATGCGCCCCCCTTGCATCTGGACCGCCGCCCGCTTGACACCCAAAGCTGGCCGCTTGCGACCAAAGGCTTCTTTCCGTTCCGCAAACATATACCGCAACTGATTTCGGAATTCGTTGAACGCGGGTGAAACTTGCTGTGCCGCCGGACTGCCGTGCGCTCAAACGTGCAATGCCATCCCGCAAAGGATGGCATTGCGACGCGCGTGGCGGTTTGGACCTTAAGGGGTAAGGCAGTCTTGAAAGCTGGCAGAGATCGACATCAACAAAGCCGTGTAATGCCCCGCACCCAATGGAATATCTGCGCCCAATGGGTCGATCACGCCCGACTTGACCGAAAGCCCTTCGGTCACTGTGGCAAGCAAGCGGGCGTCCATTTGCGGCTCGGAAAATGCGCAATCAATACCGGCTTCGCGCAGGTGCTCGCGCAGGTCAGATACGCGCGCCGCGCCGGGGGCATCGGCATCGCTTGCGCTGACTGCTGCGGTCGCTTCGATCCCGAAACGCGCCTCGAAATAGTGGAACCCGTCGTGCAGAACCACGAAACGCCTGTCTTTCAGGGGGGCCAGCGCATCTGCAATCTGCAGGCTTATCGCCTCAATTTCCGCCACGCCTGCGCGCGCATTGCTCTGATATGTCTCTGCGTTCTCGGCATCCAGCGTGCTGAGTTCTTGTGCGATCACGCCCAGCCATAGCTGCGCGTTGACAGGGTCCAGCCAAAGGTGCGGGTCCGTGGCTTCCTTGCCTTCATGCCCATGTCCGTGATCATGACCGTGGTCATGCCCCTCAAACACCCCACCTTCGCGCATTTCCAGCAGTTCCGCGCCCGGCACATCCATCAATTCGATCACTTTTGCAGAGCCTGACAGGCTGTCAATCGGGCCTTCCAGCCAAGGGGTTAGCCCGTGACCGACCCAGACAACCAGATCCGCCTGCCCCAATCCGCGCGCCTCTGAGGGGCGCATCGCATGATCGTGCGGAGACGCGCCCGCAGGCACAACCAGCGTCGGTGTGCCGACCCCTTCCATTACACGCGACACCAGACCGTGTATCGGCGCAATATCAGTCGCGACACGCGGCACATCAGCGGCAGCAGGGACAGCACAAAACATCAAAAGACTCAGCAGGCGGCGCATCGGTAGGCTCCAGTTATGTTATAGTATTACGCTTGCTACGACGTATGTTATAACATATCAAGACGTAAATTGGAGTTTCCGCCATGCCCGCCATCGGTTTTCAGCCCCACGACCACAGCGCCTGCGTCGATGGCGCATTGTCCAAAGCCCAAGCGCATTGCGCGGCTTTGGGGTTGCGCATGACGCCGGTGCGCCGCCGCACGCTTGAAATTCTGCTGGCCGAACACCGCGCCCTTGGTGCCTATGACATCCTGGGTGTCCTGTCAGAAGAGGGTTTGGGCGCGCAACCCCCCGTTGCCTACCGCGCCCTGGATTTTCTGGTCAAAGCAGGCTTTGCCCATAAGGTCGAAGCGCTGAACGCCTATATTGCCTGCGCGCATCTTGGGGCCGATCACACACCAGCCTTCCTGATCTGCCGCGCCTGCAAATCCGTGGCCGAAGCCGATACCGCCCCTGCCAAAGGCCGCTTGGATGATGCCGCGCGCGCCGCCGGTTTCGTGATAGAACGCACGGTGGTCGAAGCAGAGGGCCTGTGTCCCGATTGCCAGACCGACACCAAAGCAGAAGGCACCAAAGCAAAAGGAACCACCCCTTGAGCCTGATCACCACCCGCGACCTGACCTTGCGGTATCATGGACAGACGGTCCTGCACGGCGTGGATTTTTCCATCGCGCGCGGCGAGATTGTCACCATTGTCGGCCCGAACGGATCGGGTAAATCAAGCCTGCTGCGCGCGCTGATTGGTGCGCTAAAGCCTGCCTCGGGCGAGGTTATCCGCCAAGCGGGCCTCAAGATCGGCTATGTCCCGCAGAAACTGCAGATCGACGCGACCTTGCCACTGACGGTACACCGCTTCTTGAACCTGCCGCTGCGCCAAAGCGCGGCAACCATCGCAACGGCGCTGGAAAAGGCGGGCGTACCAGACCTGAGCAAACGGCAGATGTCTGCGCTGTCGGGGGGCCAATTCCAGCGGGTTCTGCTGGCGCGTGCGCTGTTGAACACGCCCGATATTCTGATCCTCGATGAGGCCACCCAAGGCCTTGATCAACCCGGCGCCGCAGCCTTTTACCGTCAGATCGAAGACGTGCGCCGCGATATGGGGCTTGCCGTTTTGATGGTCAGCCATGATCTGCACGTCGTGATGGCCGCCAGCGACCGTGTGTTGTGCCTGAACGGACATGTGTGTTGCGAAGGCACCCCCGAGATTGTGGCGGATGCACCCGAATACCGCGCCCTTTTCGGCAGTGGAACCAAGGGCGCATTGGCCCTTTACCGGCACGATCATAACCACGATCACCACCACGACCATGAGCATGGGCATTCCTGATGCTGGATGATTTCATTTTCCGCGCCGCCCTTGCAGGGCTTGGCGTTGCACTTGCCGCAGCCCCGCTGGGCTGTTTCGTTGTCTGGCGGCGCATGGCGTATTTCGGTGACGCGACTTCGCATGCCGCACTTTTGGGGGTGGCTTTGGCGCTGGCCACGGATCTGCCGATTGTGGCGGGTGTGCTGATCGTGGCATTGGTAATGGCGCTGATCTTTAGTGGCCTGTCTGAACGTCACGTCAGCGCTGATGCGCTTTTGGGCGTGTTGGCGCATGCGGCGCTTGCTTTGGGTCTGGTCGCGGTTTCATTGCTGCCGGGGCGCAGTGTGGACCTTTCTGCCTATCTGTTCGGTGAAATACTGGCCGTCACCCGCAGTGATCTGGCCGTGATCTGGATCGGGGCGGCCTGCGTGGGCGCGCTGTTGATCTGGCGTTGGCAACCATTGCTGACCGCAACGCTTAGCCCCGATTTATCCACCGCATCGGGCGGACATCCGCGCCGCGAGAACCTTGTCCTGACCCTTGCACTGGCGATCACCGTGGCGGTTGCGATCAAGGTCGTCGGCGCGCTGTTGATTGCGGCGATGTTGATCATTCCCGCAGCAGCCGCGCGGCCCCTTACCCGCACCCCCGAAACGATGGCCCTTGCAGCCATCGCCGTGGGCGCTGCTTCCGCCCTGAGCGGGCTGGCCGTTTCATTTGCTTTCGACACACCGACCGGGCCCAGCATCGTGGCCATCGCAGCCGGTCTTTTTGCGCTTACCACATCCGTAGGCGCGGCGCTCAAGCGCGGTTGACTTGCGTCAGGTAACTGCGTTGCGCACCTTATAAGCATCATCGTCCCACAGGTTGCCGTTCATGACATCGGCGATGATCGTAACCGCCGCGGTCACATCGCCCGCGTCCAGATAGAGCGGCGTAAAACCGAACCGCATAATATCAGGCGCACGGAAATCACCAATCACACCCCTGTCGATGACAGCCTGCATCGCGGCATAACCGTGTTCAAAACGGAACGACACCTGCGAGCCGCGCTGATGCGGATCACGCGGACTGGCCAAGATCAGCTGCGGCACCTGCGCCTCAATCTCTTGGATAAACTGTTCCTGCAGCGCGATAGAGGCGGCGCGCAGGTCTGCCATATCGACATCTTCCCACAGCTTCATCGCCTCTTGCAGTGCGGCCATCTGCAACACAGGCGGCGTGCCCACGCGCATCCGGTCAATGCCGCGCCCCGCCTTGTAATTCAGGTCAAAATCAAACGGCGCACGGTGCCCCAGCCAACCGGCAAGCGCGGGTTCAACCGTATCCACCAGATCGGGACGCACATAGATGAACGCAGGCGCACCCGGCCCCCCGTTGAGGTATTTATAGGTACATCCCACAGCAAATTCACAATTGGCCGCCGTCAGATCAACCGGCAGCGCGCCCGCCGAATGCGCCAGATCCCACAGCATCACTGCACCGGACGCATGGGCCATTTCAGTGATCGCCTTCATGTCGTGCATGCGGCCTGTGCGGTAATCAACCTCTGTCAGCATGACCACGGCAATGTCATCGCCGATTGCCCCCGCAACATCTTCTGGCGCGACAGTGCGCAACGTATATCCCTGACCCAGCAAACCGACCAAACCTTCGGCCATATAAAGATCGCTTGGGAAATTCCCGGTATCGCTCAGGATGACGCGGCGGTCGGGGCGCATTTTCACGGCAGAGGCCAGCGCCTGATAGACTTTGATCGACAGCGTGTCGCCCATCACCACACTGCCCGCAGGCGCACCGATCAAACGGCCCACCGCGGTGCCCACATCACCCGGCATCGCCATCCAACCGGCCTTGTTCCAGCCCCGGATCAACATCTGCGCCCATTCTTCGTTCATGACACCGGCAACGCGTGCAGGCACATCAACGGGCATCGGACCCAACGAATTACCATCCAGATAGATAATGCCTTCCGGCAGGATAAAACACTCTTTTTTCAATACATTAGCCATTACAACACTCCTCTGACATGCCACAATTCGGGGAACAGTTCGACCTCGAGCATTTTACGAAGGTACGCAACCCCTGCCGTGCCGCCAGTGCCACGTTTGAACCCGATGATCCGCTCAACGGTGGTGACATGATTGAACCGCCAGCGCCGGAAATAATCCTCTAGATCCACCAACTTTTCCGCCAATTCGTATAGTTCCCAATGGGTTGACGGATCTTCATATATCTTTTGCCACATGTCCTGCACGGCCGGTTCCGCCTGCCAGTCGCCCGTGCTGGGTACACCTGCCAAACTGTCAATTCCCAGCCGCTTGCAGGTCACATCAATGGCAACCTGATAGAGACTTGGCTGGCTCAACTCATCACTCAATGCCTTGAAAGCAATCGGTTTATGTTCATGTAGCTTCATTAGAGCGCCGATCCGGTTGCCCAGCAGATATTCCACCAGCCGGTATTGATGCGACTGAAATCCCGATGAATTGCCAAGCGAGGGCCGAAACCCCGTGTATTCGCTGGGCGTCATCGTACGCAGCACATCCCACGCCGAATTCAACTGCTCGAATATCCGCGCAACGCGGGTCAACATCTTGAAAGCAGGCTGTAAATCGTCTTGCAACATTGCACTGCGCGCCGCCTGCAATTCGTGAATGGCCAACCGCATCCACAACTCGGAGGTTTGGTGCTGCACGATAAACAGCATTTCATCATGCGCAGTACTGAGGGGGTGTTGCGCATTCAAGATGGCGTCCAGCCCCAGATAATCGCCATATGACATGTCTTTGGCAAAATCCATTTTCGCCCCGGCAGAAGCTTCGTCAAATGTGCTCATGACGGTATCCGCAATGCAAAACGTTGAATTTTGCCAGTCGCTGTCTTTGGCAGCGTATCAATAAACCTTACATCCCGAGGGTATTTGTAGGGGGCTATCACAGCTTTAACATGATCCTGCAGTGCTTTGATTGTAATATCATTTTTATCGGCCCCTTCTATCAGAACCACATGCGCTTGTACGATCATCCCGCGCGCTTCATCAGGGGCGCCAACGACCGCGCATTCGCTGACCAACGGATGGCTCAACAGCGCGGCCTCGACCTCTGGTCCCGCGATGTTATACCCGGCCGAAACGATCATATCGTCATTGCGCGCGGCAAAATGCAGATAGCCATCATCGTCCATCACAAAGCTGTCGCCGGTGATATTCCAACCGTCACGCACATAGTCGGCCTGCCGCGCATCTGCCAGATAGCGGCATCCGGTCGGACCCCGCACAACCAGACGGCCCACGGTTCCACGCGGCACCTCATCCCCGTTTTCATCAATGATTTTAGCTTGATAGCCTGTAACCGGTTTCCCCGTGCAGGCCGCTCTGTGATCATCAAACCGGTTTGAGATAAAGATATGAAGCATCTCGGTTGCGCCAATACCGTCCAGCATCGGCTTGCCGGTCTTGGCCTGCCAATCATGATACACTGGCGCAGGCAGTGTTTCACCCGCGCTGACTGCCGCACGCAATGATGACAAGTCCGCGCCCGCATCCATTGCCTGCAGCATCGCACGGTAGGCTGTTGGGGCAGTAAAGCACACGGTCGCCTTAAATTTCTCAATGATTTCAATCATATTTGGCGGGCTGGCGGCCTCCAGCAAAGTTGCAGCTGCGCCAAACCGCAATGGAAATATCGCAAGACCGCCAAGGCCGAATGTGAACGCCAATGGCGGCGAACCCACGAATACATCATCCGGCGTCACGCCCAGAACCTCACGCGCATACCCATCTGCAATAATCAGTAGATCGCGGTGAAAATGCATTGTTGCCTTGGGCTTACCAGTTGTTCCTGATGTAAACCCCAACAATGCGACATCGTCCTGCGACGTCTGAATCGCCTCAAATTGCACCGGTTTTTCCAACGCCAGCCGGTCCAGTTCCGCATCGTGGTTCGACGTGCCATCAAAGCCCACAACAGTCTTGAGGTATTTTGAGCCTTTGGCGCAGGCGGTCATCTCGTCCATCAAGCGGGTATCACACAGCGCATGGGAAATTTCGGCCTTGTCCACAATCGCGGTCAATTCGCCCGCGCGCAACATCGGCATTGTGTTCACGACCACTGCACCAGCTTTAGTCGCGGCCAGCCAGCATGCAACCATCGCAGGATTGTTCGCAGACCGAATAAGGACACGATTTCCCGGCTTTACACCAAGATCTTCAACCAAAGTTCGCGCCAGTTTGTTGGTCCAGTCGGTCAGCTCTTTATAGGTTCGCCTGCGCCCGTTTCCGATCAGCGCCGTGCGATCCCCGAACCCTCTTTCCACCATGATATCAGTGAGTTCCACACCGACATTCAGGTGATGCGGATAATCAAACCCATCCAGCAGAAAATCAGGCCATAAATCCATGTCTGGCAGATTGTCACGGCTATAAGTATCTTCATGCGCGGACGGGTTCAGTTTCATGATCTTGACCCGATTGTCTGACGGGCAATCACAACCCGCTGAACATCCGATGCGCCCTCGTAGATCCGCAATGCACGGATTTCGCGGTATAGGCTCTCAACCATCTGTCCGTGCCGGACCCCATCGCCACCGTGCAATTGAACCGCTTTATCAATGACGCTCTGTGCATGATCCGTGGCAAACAGCTTTGCCATCGCGGCCTCGCGCGTAACGCGCGGTGCGCCTGCGTCCTTGGCCCATGCCGCGCGGTAAACCAGCAAGGCACTGGCATCTACATCCACCGCCATATCCGCAATATGCCCCTGAACCATCTGCAAATCCGCAAGCGGCGCGCCTTGCACGGTCCGGCTTGTCACCCGGTCGAGCGCCTCGTCAAGCGCGCGCCGGGCAAACCCCAATGCAGCCGCCGCAACGGTTGAGCGGAACACATCCAGCACCGACATTGCAATGCCAAAACCACGGCCAGTTTCACCAATCAAGGCTGAACCAGGTACGCGCACCTGATCAAAATGCAACGTCGCCAAAGGGTGCGGCGCGATGGTTTCAAGCCGTTCTTCGACCTTCAACCCGGGACTGTCAGCCGGCACAACAAACGCAGATAACCCTTTGGCACCCGGCGCGTCGCCCGTCCGTGCAAACACCGTATAAACATCCGCGATGCCACCGTTTGATATCCAAGTCTTGCGCCCGTTCAACACGAACCCGTTGCCATCAGCATCCGCTGTCATGGTCGATGCCGCAACATCCGATCCCGACTGCGGCTCCGTCAACGCAAAAGCCGAAATCGCAGTACCCGACCGGGTTCTCGGCAGCCATTCCGCCTGCTGCTGCGCGGAACCGAACAGTGATATCGCACCCG
>JAFMHE010000065.1 GCA_017854675.1 Paracoccaceae bacterium
AGGTAAAATGGTGAGCCGTGTTGGGTTCGAACCAACGACCTACTGATTAAAAGTCAGTTGCTCTACCAACTGAGCTAACGGCCCACGCTGGCGTATCTAGAAAGGAGTCAAAGAAGGGTCAAGCCCTTAAAGTACGAAATGTCAGACACATGCTGGATAAGATCGACCACCAGGGTTATATGCGGCCCATGGACGTTACAGCGCAGATCAGTTTACCCTTTATGAAGATGCACGGGTTGGGCAATGACTTTGTCGTTGTGGATGCACGTGCACAAGATCGCGTGATCACACCCGCGATGGCAAAAGGAATCGGTGACCGCCATTTTGGTGTTGGGTTTGACCAGTTGGCGGTGATCGGGAATGGCGCGGGCGATGCGCATCTGACGTTCTACAATTCGGATGGTTCCCTGTCCGCCGCATGTGGCAATGCAACGCGCTGCATTGCGCGGTATCTGATGGATGAAAGCGGCGCACAGGCGCTGCATCTGACAACGGGGCGCGGTGAATTGATGGCACGTGACGTCGGCGATGGACGCGTGGCGGTCAACATGGGTCAGCCGCAACTGTTGTGGCATGAAATTCCGCTTGGCCGCGCAATGGATACGCTGGAATTACCCATTGACGGCGCACCAACGGCCACCGGCATGGGCAATCCGCATTGTACGTTTTTTGTCGATGATGTGACCACTATTGATCTGGCAACCTTCGGCCCCGGCATTGAACACCATCCGCTTTATCCTGAACGCACCAATGTTCAGATCGCGCAGATCATCGGTCCCGATCACATCCGCATGCGCGTCTGGGAACGCGGTGTGGGCATCACTTGGGCATCAGGGTCATCCAGTTGTGCAACCGCCGTTGCGGCGGCGCGCAGGGGCCTCACCGGTCGGACCGTGCGGATTGATCTGGATGGCGGCACGCTTGACATAGACTGGCGCGATGACGGCGTCTGGATGACTGGACCCACGATGCATGTGTTTAGCGGCACACTAACGGCCGCATTTCTGGACAGCCTCACATGAACGCGCCGGTGTTTTCCAACCACGGCTGCCGTCTGAACGCCTACGAGGTCGAGGCCATGAAAGATCTGGCGGGCCAAGCAGGCCTCAAGAACGCCGTTGTGGTCAACACCTGCGCTGTCACGTCCGAGGCCGTGCGCAAGGCCCGTCAGGACATCCGCAAGCTGCGCAAGGCTCACCCGGACGCCCGCCTGATCGTGACAGGCTGCGCCGCACAGACAGAGCCGGAAACCTTTGCCGCCATGCAAGAGGTCGACGCCGTCATCGGCAACACCGAAAAGATGCAGCCAGAAACATGGCATGGCCTCAGCGCGGATTTCATCGGCGAAACCGAGGCGCTACAGGTCGACGACATCATGTCTGTGACAGAGACAGCAGGCCACCTGATTGACGGGTTCGGCACGCGCAGCCGGGCATATGTGCAGGTGCAAAACGGCTGCGATCACCGCTGTACCTTTTGCATCATCCCGTTCGGGCGCGGCAATTCTCGGTCTGTCCCTGCCGGCGTCGTCGTCGATCAAATCAAACGTCTGGTCGATAAGGGCTTTAACGAAGTCGTCCTGACGGGTGTTGATCTGACCTCATGGGGTGCGGATCTGCCTGCCACACCGCGACTTGGCGATCTGGTAATGCGCATTCTGCGGTTGGTACCGGATCTGCGGCGCTTGCGGATCAGCTCAATCGACAGCATCGAAGTCGATGACAACCTGATGCAGGCCATCGCGACCGAACCACGTTTGATGCCGCATCTGCACCTTAGCTTGCAGCATGGCGACGACATGATTCTCAAGCGGATGAAACGCCGCCACCTGCGCGACGATGCCATCGCGTTTTGCCAAGAGGCTCGCAAGCTGCGGCCCGACATGACCTTTGGCGCCGACATCATCGCTGGCTTTCCCACCGAAACAGACGCGATGTTTGATAACGCACTGCGCCTTGTCAACGAATGCGATCTGACGTGGCTGCATGTCTTTCCCTATTCTGCGCGCCCCGGTACGCCTGCCGCCCGCATGCCCGCCGTGAACGGCAAGATCATCAAAGAACGCGCCGCCCGACTCCGGGCTGCCGGCGCTGCACAGGTGGACAAACATCTGACGGCCCAGATCGGGCGCACCCATCATGTGTTGATGGAAAACCCGCACATGGGCCGCACGGAACAGTTTACCGAAACGGTTTTCGATGAACCGCAGATCGAGGGCAGCATTGTTCGCACCCAGATTACCGATGTCCGGAATGGCCAGCTGATCGGCACCGCTTTGCTTGGTTAAACGCGAAACACAGGCTAAGCTCACCTCCTTAATGGAGGACAGATCATGAGTGATATCATCGAATGGGTACTGGAAATGCGCGTTCAGGACGGGCAGGCCGACATGGTGCAACCCTTGCTGGATGAGATGGTCGCCGCAACGCAAGCCGACGAGCCGGGCGCGCTGCACTATGAATACTATATGCCCGACGACCGCAGCACCTGCACTGTGCTGGAACGGTATGCTGATAATGACGCCGTGATGGCCCATCTGGGCAATTTTGGCGCCAAGTTTGCCGATCGTTTTCTAACCGCCTTTGCGCCAGAACGATTCACAGTCTACGGCCCCGCAAACGAGACCGTCCGCGCAGGGCTCGCCGCGTTCGGCGCAACCCATCAAAAGATGGTCGCAGGTTTCCACCGCTAGCATTTGGTCAGACAGGGCCACGACCTTGGCCGCACATTGAAACGCAAAAACCCCCGCATCACTGCGGGGGTTTTTCATCAGAACCGAATGGTTCGGATATTATTCTTTGTTCTTAACAGACGCCCAAAGACGCTTGTTTGTCAGATACAGCAACACAGACAACAGCGTCAGAAAAATAACACCGGCAAAACCGGCCTGCTTGCGTGCCATCATCTTTGGCTCTGCGGTCCACATCAAGAACGCGGACAAGTCTGCGGACAGGTGGTGCAGGTCATTCTCATGCCCATCTGCAAATTCGACATCCTCGCCATAAAGCGGAGGCGCCATTGCAATCCAGCCACCGGGGAATGCGGTGTTCTCGTAGAACGTCACACCGGCCTGCTCTTTTTCTTCACCGGTATATCCGGTCAGCAGGGATGCAATGTACTCGGGACCACCGATACCTTTGACAAACTGGTTGATGCCCAGACCGTAAGGACCGTGGAAACCAGCACGCTTTTTCGCCATCAAAGACAGGTCAGGTGCGTTCTCAAGACCTGATGCCGGGAAATGGTCCGTCGGGACCGCCTCACGGAAATCGTCGATCTCAGGGTCAAATACTTCAAATTGCTTTGCGTACTCAATGACCTGTTCGTCAGGAAGCTGCGGTCCACCCTCATCCGCCAACGTGCGGATCGGAACAAACTTCAACCCGTGACAGGCGGAACAAATCTCGGTGTAGATTTGCAGACCGCGCTGCAGTTGGTTCACGTCATAAGAACCAAATGGCCCCTCAAACGAAAAGTCGAAGTCTTCGATGTGGGTATCATAGGCCCCGGCGGCCATGGCACCAGAAGTGCCAAGGCCCAAGATAAGGGCAGCGGATACTGTCAGTCTTTTGATCATGTTCATCTGTCTTACTCCGCCGGCTTCACGCTTGCGCTGCCACCATCCGCTTTTGACGGATAATGCGCGTTGAAATCTTCCTCAATGGTCGCGGGCTGCGGCAGTGGTTTTTCGATCACCCCCAACAGCGGCAGGATCACTAGGAAATAGGCGAACCAATAGGCCGACGCGATCAACGAGAAGGTCGCATATGGCTCTTCTGCGGGCATTGCACCCAGCCACATCAGCACAAAGAAGTCGACGACCAAGAGCCAGAACCACCACTTGAACATCGGACGGTAACGACCCGAACGCACGCTGGACGTATCCAGCCAAGGCGCCAGCGCCATAATGGCAATCGAACCGAACATCGCCAGAACACCGAAGAACTTTGCGTCGATGATACCGCCTGTCAGCGTCTCTGCGATGATCACGACCCAAACGTCGGAGGTGAAGGCACGCAAGATCGCGTAGAACGGCAGGAAGTACCATTCAGGCACGATGTGTGCCGGTGTCGCCAGCGGGTTCGCCTCAATGTAGTTGTCAGGGTGCCCAAGGTAGTTGGGCATAAAGCCGACAACCGCAAAGAACACAGCCAGAATGACCGCCAGCGCGAACAAATCCTTGATCACAAAGTAGGGCCAGAACGGCAGCGTGTCTTTTTGCGCTTCTTCCTTGGAACCGCGACGGACCTCGACACCCGTGGGGTTATTGTTGCCCGTGGTGTGGAACGCCCAGATGTGCACGATGACAAGACCCGCGATGATGAACGGGAACAAATAATGCAGCGAGAAGAAGCGGTTCAGTGTCGCGTTATCAACCGCAGGTCCGCCAAGCAGCAGGGTTTGCAAGCTCTCGCCGACGAACGGGATCGCGCCGAACAAGCCGGTGATCACAGTCGCACCCCAAAAGGACATCTGTCCCCATGGCAGAACGTAACCCATGAACGCTGTACCCATCATCAACAGGTAAATCAGCATGCCGATGATCCATGTGACCTCGCGTGGTGCCTTGTAAGAACCATAGTAAAGGCCGCGGAAAATGTGGGCGTAAACCGCAATAAAGAACAGGGATGCGCCGTTCTGGTGCATATACCGCAGCATATGGCCACCGTTCACGTTACGCATGATGTGCTCGACTGACGCGAACGCGTTGTCGACATGCGGCGTGTAGTGCATCGCCAGAACGATACCGGTGATGATCTGCAGCGCCAGACAGAACGTCAGAACGATGCCCCAGATCCACATCCAGTTCAGGTTCTTGGGCGTAGGGATCAGCAGGGTGTCAGACAAAAGCCCAACGATCGGCAAGCGGCGGTGAAGCCACTTTTCGCCGTTCGATTTCGGCTCATAATGGTCGTGAGGAATTCCAGACATACCTTCTTGCTCCCTTAACCCAGTTTAATTGTTGTTTCGTCGACAAACTCTGCCGGTGGAATTGGCAGGTTGGTCGGTGCAGGGCCCTTACGGATGCGGCCCGCTGTGTCGTAGTGCGATCCGTGACAAGGGCAGAACCAGCCGCCGAAATCACCCGCATCGCCCAAAGGCACGCAGCCCAAGTGCGTACACACACCCATCATGACCAGCCATTCACTGTCTGTGCCCGGCTCAGCGCCCGGAGGCAGCAAACCACGGTTCGTGTCCGTTGCAAGCGCGTCGGAGGCAATATTTTCATTGCGCGCGTTGTCGTCTGGCAGTTCTGACAGATCAACTGCGTTCGCAGATGCGACTTCTTCTTCGGTGCGGCGACGGATGAAAACGGGCTTACCCAGCCATTTCACCGTCAACTGCGATCCCGGCTCAAGACCGGCCACGTCAACGCGAATGGAGGACAACGCCAAAACATCCGCTGACGGGTTCATCTGGTTTACCAGCGGCCAAACCGCCGCGCCGACAGCAACGGCACCGGTGCCTGCGGTCGCGTAATACAGGAAATCCCTGCGGGTGCCTGCGTGATCTTCTGCGTTTGACACGTGTTTTCTCCGACTTCTTGGCCATAGAATTAGCCATTGGACATAACGACGGCGCATAAACCCCGTCTATCTTCTTGCTGCTATCTAGCGTCCACAACCGCGCGCGTCCAGATGGCATTACCGCGCAAAGCGTCGCAGTTTCGGGTTAAGGTAATGCGAATGCGCGCGAATTGAGCCCTCAGGCCGCTGGTGGGCGCGTTGCCTGCATGGAAGGGCGCGAATCAAATTCGGCATACCATTTTGCCAGCGCGTCGTTTCCATCGCGCCAATTGCGCGCGCCGTGCCGGAAATCAACATAGCCCAATGCACAGGCAATCCCGATCTGTCCCATGTCCAACGGCCCTGACAAATGACTGATCCAACGCTCGTTCAAACTGCCAATTGCACGCGATACTTTGGCCCACTGCGCCTCGATCCAGTCCTGCGATTGCTGCTCTTGCGGCCGCAGCCGCACCTCATAGGCCATCGACACCGCCGAATCCATAATGCCGTCTGCCGTCGCCTCAAGCGTGAGGGTCTCCCACTTGCGGGTATCTTGCGGGTACAAACCCCCTTGGAAGCGATCGTTCAAATACTGACAAATCACCCGGCTGTCATACAGCGTGATCCCGTCGGGGCGCACCAATGCGGGGATTTTGGCCAAAGGGTTGCTTGCCATCAGCGCTGCATCAGACGCGAACGCTGTCGTTTGGATCAGATCAAGCGCCACTTCACCCGTCTTGTCCAACTCATGCAACAGCACAACGACCTTGCGGACAAACGGCGACGCCGGGGAATGGAAAAGTCTCATCTTGTGCTCCTGCAGGTTTCAACGCCGACTATTCACCGCAGCACGCACCAACACAACCGTTAGCTTGACCCTTTGGCCCCCCGCATCAGTGCTGCCAGCACATCGGCCTGCGACCCGAACCCATAGGCTGCTGCCTGTTCTGCGGCCACATGGCGCACCGCATCCGGCTTATTCTGCCCAAGTTTCCACGTGCCATCGACGCCCGTGACCTGCATCCGGCACGGCACAATCATGCGCATCATCTTTTCCATCACGTCAGGTGTCATTTTTTCAGTCTTCCAAGGTGGCTTTGGCAACAGGCGATCCTCGTAAACCGCAGATTGCCGATCCAGCAAATCATGCAGTTCTTCTTGCGGGCGCAATTCCAGCACGCCGGTCAGATGCACCGCCACATAGTTCCACGTCGGCACCTGATCTGTAACGCCGTACCAATCGGGCGAAACATAGCTGTCCGGCCCCGAGACTGCGATTTTGACACGCAACGGCACCTTCAACGCCCGTGCAATGGGATTTGAGCGCACCAGATGCAGCTCAACCGTCGCGCCGTCCTCGCTTAGCAGAAAGGGCACATGGCTCAGCATCGGCGTGTCCTGTGCCATTGCGGCCAACACCCCAAAACCCCGTTCCCGTGCAAAGGCGAGGTTCTGCGCGGTGTCCGCATCATGGAAAACCGGATTGGGGTGCATCGCATGTCCTTATCATCAAACGTCACGTTCTTCTTGCAGTCGCGCGCGACCTTATGCAACGTGGCATCATTCTCAGGGCGGGGTGAAATTCCCCACCGGCGGTATGTGGGATCAGGTCCTACTAGCCCGCGAGCGGCCTTTCCAAGGGGAGGTGTCAGCAGATCTGGTGAGATGCCAGAGCCGACGGTCATAGTCCGGATGGAAGAGAATGCAGGCATTGTATGGTTACCCCTGGGTAACCCGCTATGCGTGTAATCGCCTTGGGTGGACGTGTCTGGACCAAAAAGGAGATTACACATGACACAACTCACCCGCTTCGCCTTTGTCAAAGCACAATGGCATGCCGACATCGTTGACCGTGCGCTTGATGGTTTTACCGAAATCGTCCCCCACGGTCAGGTTGACGTAATCGACGTTCCCGGCGCATTCGAGCTGCCTTTGATGGCGCAAAAGCTTGCCATGACCGGTAAATATGATGCGATCATCTGTGCGGCATTTGTCGTGGACGGCGGAATCTATCGCCATGATTTTGTCGCCAGCACCGTGGTCGACGGGCTGATGCGCGCAGGTCTTGATACGGGCGTGCCGGTTCTGTCGGTTTCGCTGACGCCACACCATTATCAGGAAACCGACCATCACAACGCCATCTACCGCGATCATTTCGTGACCAAGGGCCGCGAAGCCGGACAGGCGGCACTGCAAACCGTGCAGGCGCATCAATCGCTGGCCGCACAGACCGACGGCGTTCTGGCGCGCGCAGGCTGATCCGCATGGAGACCGCCACGCTTTTGGCACAGATCAACGCGACGCCTTTCACAGGGCGTCGCAGATTGGTCGCCATCGCGGGACCGCCTGCCAGCGGCAAATCAACGCTGGCTGAAGCGTTGGTAGAAGGCCACGCAAACATGTGTGCGCTACCAATGGACGGTTATCACCTCAGCAATGATCTGCTGGATGCGCGCGGCTTGCGGTCGCGCAAAGGTGCGCCAGACACGTTTGACGCACATGGTTTCCTGCACCTGATCGGACGTCTGAAATCAGAAGACGATGTGTTCTATCCCACCTTCGACCGCCACCTTGATGCGTCAATCAATGCCTCCGGTTATGTGGGCCCGCAGATCCAGACAGTGGTTATAGAAGGCAATTACCTGCTGCTGGACCATGACATCTGGCGCGAGCTTTTGGGCCATTGGGATTTGTCGGTGCGCCTTGTCGTGCCGCAGCAGGTTCTGGTTGAGCGGTTGATTGCGCGTTGGCGGGACCACGGGTTCAACGACACAGATGCCAAGGCAAAGGCGATGACAAACGACATCCCCAATGCGCTTACGGTCGCGGACCACAGCCTGCCCGCCGATATCACAATCACGGCAGACTAGCCCAGATAGGCCCGTAATTCAGGCGGCGGATTGTCCATCAACGCCTGCGCAGGTTGCGGTGCCTCGGCCACGCCGCCCGCCACGAAAATCACCTGATCGGCAATGCGCCGCACGTCTTCTGGCGCATGCGTCACCATGATCAGGCCCGCCCCTGTCTGTCCCACCAGATCCTGTACCAGATCCAGCATTTCATTGCGCAGCGCAGGACCAAGTGCGGCAAACGGCTCATCCAGCAAAAGCCAAGGCCGCGCCTGCACCAACACCCGCGCCAGTGCCGCACGGCTTTGCTGCCCACCCGACAGCGCGCCGGGTTTCTTGTCCGCGTGATCCTGCAAGCCAACCCGCCCCAGAGCGTCCTCAACCTTGGCTTTGTCCTGCCCGCTTAACCGTAAATCCGGCCTGATCCCCAGCCCCACATTCTGTGCCACCGTCAGATGCGGAAACAGATTATTGTCCTGAAACAGCATCGTCATGGGTCGCGCACCGGGGACCGCATCAGTCAGGTCGGCGTCATGCCAACGCAACCGCCCCTGCGCCAGTGGAATGAACCCGCAAAGTGCGGCCAGCAACGTTGATTTACCCGCGCCAGACGGCCCGATCACCGCATATTTCTGGCCCTGTTCCAGCGCCATATCCGCCGTCATCGCGAAATTACCCTGCACAATCTGTGCGCCCTCAAGCCTCAGCATGTATGCGCCCTCCCCTGTCACAGCCCCAGAATATCCCCAGTGCCAGCGCCAGCAGGATCAATGCAGCGCCCGCCGCCGCCTCCATCCGGTAGGCACCCATGAGGTGGTACATCTGCAGCGGTAATGTCGCGCGTTCCTGATCTGCAAACAGCGTAATCACCCCAAGATCCCCCACCGACAGCGCGCCCGTCAATCCGGCGGCAAACCCCAGTTGCGGACGGATGCGCGGCAAGATCACCCAGCGCCATAGCGGCCAGCCATGCAGGCCCAATGTCTCAGATAACCGCCCGTAATCCTGAATTGTATCACGCAGGCGCGGCACAATGATCCGCAGCGCAAAAGGCAACGCCATCAGCGCGTTCACCAACGCTGTCACCGGCAACGCTACACTCGACGGGTCCAGCACCGGATTGATCAGAATGAACCATCCCGTCCCGATCATCAGCGGTGATGCCGACAGCCCCAGCAGGCCAATCGCCTCAACCCCGCCAGACCTGCGCGCCGCGATCCACCCCGCCATCGGCAGCGCAAGAACTGCCAGAACCATCACCGAGATGACAGCAACAAATAGCGATTGCCCCGCAGCCTGCCAGACGGTCACAGGCACCTGTCCCAAACCGGCAATTCCGCGCAAAACGACTGCCGCCAAGGGCACCAAAAGAAACGCAGCCGCCAGCACAATGACCAGACCATCGCCGCACCGCTGCATACCGCCCCGCGCATCCCATCGCAGCAAGGGCCGGTCCTGCCCGCCACCCATCGACATCACCGGAATGATCCACAGCGCGAACACCGCCGCCACCCCCGCCAGCACCAGTTGCGTCACCGACAAAAGCGCGGCGCGGCCCAGATCGAAATCAAACCGGTACGCCTGATAGATCGCCAGTTCGATTGTCGTTGCACGCGGCCCGCCCCCCAGCGTCAGCGCCACGGCGAAACTGGTCAGACAGATCACGAATATCAACGCCGCCGCACCCGGCACGATCTGTTTCAGCACCGGCCATTCCAGCGCGCGAAACACAGCCCAAGGCGTCAG
Source organism: Paracoccaceae bacterium (assembly GCA_017854675.1). Lineage (GTDB taxonomy): Bacteria > Pseudomonadota > Alphaproteobacteria > Rhodobacterales > Rhodobacteraceae > Sulfitobacter. The sequence continues at coordinate 10,106 of JAFMHE010000065.1, forward strand.
GCGCAATTGCGCGGCCAGACGAAACCGCTCTGCCGGAATACCTTGCCAGCCTTGCAACAACAGCCGCGTCGCCAGCGGCAGGTTAAAAAACACATGCGCCAGTACCACACCGTGCAATCCATAGATCGAAACCGTCGGCAGGCCCATGCCCTCAAGCGTAATGTTCAGCCAGCCATTCCTGCCAAATACTGTCAGCAGACCCAGCACCGCGACGATCACCGGCAAGATAAACGGCGCGCCCAAGAGCGTCACCAACACGCTACGCCCGACAAACCGCCGCCGCGCAAGCGCACGCGCCACAGGCACCGCCAAAACCACCGATATCATTGAGGATAAAAACGCCTGCCACACCGTGAACCGCACCGCAGCCCAATCGGCAGGCACGAAACCCGCGCCTACCTCTGCGCGGCTGATCACCGCCAGCAGCGCCCCAAGGATCAGCACAACGACCAAAGTCGCAGCACTGATCCCTGACTTTGTGCTTATTGCGAGAGTGCGGTCAGCCACTCTGCCAACGCCTCGTCCCGGATCGCTGGCACTTTGTCCGCATCAATCAGACGCGCGTTCTCTGGCTTGACCAACTCCTCAAACCCCTGTGGCAGACCGCCCGAGGGCATCACAGCCGGGTACATCCAGTTGGTTGTCGGCAAGATGGATTGCGCGGCATCTGACACCATGAACTGCATGAACTCAGCCGCCAATTCAGGCGCATCCGATCCCGCCAGACGTCCGACAACTTCGATCTGCATATAGTGACCTTCGTCGAACACTGCTGCCGCCTTGGTCTCGTCCTCTTCGGCGATGATGTGGTAGGCGGGTGATGTCGTATAGCTCAACACCATATCGGCCTCGCCCTCAAGGAACAGGCCATAGGCCTCGGACCAGCCCTTTGTTACGGTCACGACGTTGTCGGCCAAACCTTCCCAGATCGCGGGGGCCTCATCGCCGTAAGCGTCCTTGACCCACATCAGCAGGCCCAAACCGGGGGTTGAGGTGCGCGGGTCCTGGATGACGATTTTCAGGTCACTCTCGCCCAGCGCTTTGAAGTTGGTAGGCGGCGTCAGGTCGGTGTTGTGAACAAACGCGAAATAACCCCAGTCGTAGGGCGCGAACGTTGTGTCCGTCCACGGCATCGGCAAGGCATAGTCGGCTGTCACAGGCGTTTCCGCAAATAGCCCGGTTTCCTTGGCCGCCGCGATCAGATTGGTGTCGAGCCCCAGCACAACATCCGCGTCCGTGCGCGCGCCTTCCAACTTGAGCCGTGCAATCAACGCCGCCCCGTCGCCGTTGCCGACGAATTTCAGGTCGCAGTCGCAGACCGCCTCAAACGCGGCCTCTATCTTGGGACCGGGGCCCCAGTCAGATACAAAACTGTCGTAGGTATAGACGGTCAATTCCGTCTGTGCAGCCGCTGCTGTGGCGGCAAGTAGTGATGTAGCAGCAAGTGTAAGAGCCTTCATGGCATCCTCCAAAATGCGGCGACGAGAAGTGCAGGAGGATATGTCCAGACCTTCCCTCCGCCGGTGTTAACCGGTTCAGGTTCGACGGGTCAGCTTGCGCTATCTCAGCTCTGTGAAGAGCCCCCCGAGGTAAGAAGAGATGTAGGAGGATGGGTGCAGGTTGGCAAGGGAAGGTTCGACAGAATGAGATAAGAACAAAGTCGCGGTAGGTGCCTCACATCTGTTTCCAGTGTTGGATCAGGGGTGGCAAACACCGGATTCCATAACGTTTATCGAACTGAAAAAATGGCCGACCTTGTGTGTCATACCGATCGCGGGGGCGTCGTGAGGCAATCTGCATCAATGCAGTTGAAATCAAGAAATAGGTTAAGACTTAAGTCACCATCCAGTTCATTCCGCTCAAGACATTGAAAAACCAGCCGACGCTCTTGCATATAGGCTATGCAATTGCGCGCATTTCTATCGACTTTACATCGCCTTTTGACGCGCTTTTCATTAGATACCTTGCTTCTGACATTGTCAGATCCAGGTGACTGATGTGTTGCAGAGACTGTTGAAAATGCGGGAAAATTTCGTTCAATTCAGCCAAGACGCTCGCTGCCAAGATATTCGTTGTGCCGGCACCGGTGAATAGGCTTTCGGTGGCGATACCTTCAGAAAAAACCATGTCGTGTTCATCAAGCAAAAGGTGCAAGTAACTGGCCTTTGGCATCGGGATGCGCACCACATTCACCCCGTCCACAAGCGCTTTGACCGGAACCAACACATCGTGGTGGCCAAAGCTCAATTCAGCCGTGCTTGATCTCAAAAGGATACGGTGGTTGGGAGACAGGTAAAGGTCACGGGTATTTCCAAGAACACCAGACTTGATGCAGATTGGTGCCAATTTTCCCAGACCGCACACCAAACTTTGACCGATCCACCGGATAGGTTTTTCGCTGCGGTCAAGCGTCAGAACACACATCCCCGCTTTCAAGTCTTCAATCGGGAGAGGCCCTGCCGGTGTCTCGATCAAGGTTCCGGCAAGAAAGCAGACAGTCGCGTCCGGCACGACAACGGTTTGTCCCGTTCCACCATAGCTTGATACGCCCTGAATGTAGCGCAGCGTGGTGCCGGGCGGTGGTGATGCTCCATCAAATGTGACCCCAACCACTTGGGTTGAATACCCCTGCGTGATTGACACGCCAACCATGCGATAAGCGATACCGTTGTCATCGAACAACCTGACTTCGTATTCGTTTTCGACATTTACCGGTTGCGGGTTCGCCCACCTCACTGTTCCCGCGCTGGGCGTGTAGGTCGTGCCGTTGATCGTGACAGGCTGCGTTAAAAATTGATCCGTCACAGTGGACCCCGAGAACGGATCATCACTTAGAATGCCGTCTGAATCCTCGAATGTGATGGCAGTCATGGCTCCTGAAAACGTGAGGCTAAGATCGCTAGGATTCTGCCAGCTAAAAGCGTCACCATTCAAAGCATTACCGATCACGTCGCTTTGAACAGGCGACCCTCCACCAAGGTCACGGGTAATCGTGACATTGCCCTTAGCGAACACATATATCGTCTGCTCAGCTATTTCCGGCCACCTGCCAATATAAATACACTTTTTGCATATCCAATTCGCCTGTTTATAATTTTTTAGGGTATTGGAGGTAGAATTACCGCCATTTTCAGTGCGAATCAACCTTGCCGTTACAGGTTTGACTCAGGTTTTCTGGCCAGCCCCGATAGCCAAATGCCGCGCAGCGTCGTTTCGAGCCTGCCGCGTCGAAAAACCAACTGCATGCCAGAAATGGACGACTAATCGCACTGTGGTCACGCGACCAACGAAAATGCTCTGCGACGTATGATTGACAGGAAGCGTTACGTTTGGGGCAAAGGGTCTTGAGACACCGCGCCCTGCCCGTTAATGCAGTGCACAACAGGAGCACTGCACATGTCGATCAACAGCTTTGGCCACCTTTTCCGTGTCACCACTTGGGGTGAAAGCCACGGACCTGCCTTGGGCGCGACGGTCGATGGCTGTCCTCCGGGCGTGCCTGTCACGCCCGAGATGATCCAGCACTGGCTCGACAAGCGCAAACCCGGGCAGAACAAATACACCACGCAGCGCCGTGAGGCAGATGAGGTGCGCATTCTGTCGGGGGTGTTCGAGGGTGTGACCACGGGTACGCCCATTCAACTGATGATCGAGAACACTGACCAGCGCTCCAAAGACTATGGCGATATCATGGACAAGTTCCGGCCCGGTCACGCCGATATTACGTACTACCAAAAGTACGGTGTGCGTGATTATCGCGGTGGGGGCCGGTCCTCGGCGCGTGAAACCGCCAGCCGTGTCGCCGCTGGTGGATTGGCGCGTGAGGCGATCAAAGCCTTGGCACCGAACCTGCAAATCACCGGCTACATGGTACAGATGGGGCCAAATAAAATTGACCGCGATACGTTTGACTGGGACCAGATCGAACAGAACCCGTTCTGGGTACCGGATGCGCAGGCCGCAACCGATTGGGCGGCGTATCTGGATGGCTTGCGTAAATCAGGTTCATCTGTCGGCGCGATCATCGAGGTGACTGCGCGCAATGTGCCTGCCGGTTTGGGTGCGCCGGTTTATGGCAAGCTGGATACCGATCTGGCCGCTGCGATGATGTCGATCAATGCGGTAAAGGGCGTGGAAATTGGCGAAGGCATGTCAGCGGCAATGCTGACAGGTGAGCTGAACGCAGACGAGATATTTATGGGGGACGATGGCCAACCGCGCTATTCATCCAACCATGCGGGCGGCATTCTGGGCGGCATCAGCACCGGCCAAGACATTGTCGTGCGCTTTGCCGTAAAACCCACCAGCAGCATCTTGACCACCCGCAAGACGATCACGAAATCCGGTGAAGAGACCGAAATCATCACCAAAGGACGACATGATCCCTGCGTCGGTATCCGCGCCGTGCCGGTGGGCGAGGCGATGATGGCCTGTGTGTTGCTGGATCATATGTTGCTGCACCGTGGTCAGGTCGGGGAAAATCGCGGGCATATCGGGTGACGCACACCGGAAACTTTAAAAGTTTCCGGATCGTTTCCTTGCAAAGAAAACATGACAGGCAGCGCCGGCTTGCACTTTGAAGATGTGAGGCGCATTAAGCAGATATGTCTGCATCTATGACCCAGAATAGTCCCGGCCGCGCAATCGCCCTTAAGGTCAGCGCCGTCTTTTTGTTCATGGTGATGGCCGCCTTGATCAAGACCGCGTCGGACGATGTGCCACCGGGCCAAGCCGTCTTTTTTCGCTCGCTTTTTGCGATTCCCATCATTGCGCTGTGGCTCTGGCAGCAGGGCCATCTGCACGACGGGTTCAAAGCCAATAACATCATGGGCCACGTTTGGCGCGGGTTGTGCGGCACGACCGCTATGGCCATGACGTTCGCGGGTCTCGCCTTGTTGCCGCTGCCCGAAGTCACTGCCATCGGCTATGCCACGCCGATGTTCACGGTCATCTTTGCCGCGATTTTTCTGGGCGAACGGGTGCGGTTGTTTCGATTGTCTGCCGTGGCCCTTGGGCTGATCGGGGTGATGATCGTGATCGCCCCGCGTCTGTCTGTCGGGTCCGAGCTTGGCAGCGTCGCAACCCTTGGTGCGCTGATGGTGCTTGTCGCCTCCATCTTGCGGGCGCTTGTGCAGATCCACGTGCGCCGCTTGGTCCAGACTGACAGCACCTCTGCCATCGTCTTTTATTTCTCGCTTACCGCCACTGTCACATCGCTGCTGTCTATGCCGCTGGGTTGGGTTTTCCCGATCAAGGCGCTGGCATGGACCGCACCGGGTTGGGGGCCCATCGGGTTGATCATCTGCGCGGGCCTTATTGGCGGTGTGGCACAGATCATGGTGACGTCGTCGTACCGCTTTGGCACCGCGTCGATGCTGGCCCCTTTCGATTATTCTTCGATGATTTTCGCCACGCTGATCGGCTGGGTGATCTTTAGCGAGGTGCCAACGCCTGCGATTCTGATCGGTGCGGCCCTTGTTATTGCGGGCGGTGTGCTGATCATATGGCGCGAACGACAGCTTGGCATGGACCGCAGCAAATCCAAATCCATCACAGCGCCTCCGGGCAGCCCGAACTAAGGACGACCAACATGTCAGACGCCGACGATCACAAAGAAAAGATGAAAGAACGCCAGACCAAGCAGCGCGCCCGTGTGTCTGAATTGAAAGACCCTGAAAAGGGTCTGGTACTGGTGCATACCGGTGCGGGTAAGGGCAAGTCGTCCTCGGCCTTTGGTGTGATCGTGCGGGCGCTGGGTTGGAAGCAAAAAGTGGGCGTGGTCCAGTTCATCAAAGGCAAATGGAAGACCGGCGAGCGCCAGTTTTTCGACCGTCTGGGTGAGGTCACATGGCACACGATGGGCGAAGGTTTCACGTGGGACACCCAAGACAAGGACCGCGATATTGCAGCGGCCCAAGCTGCCTTTGCCAAGGGACGCGAGATGATGGAAAGCGGCGATTATGATCTGATCGTTATGGACGAGATCAACATCGCCATGCGCTATGATTATATCTCTGTCGCGGATGTGATTGCCGGTCTGGATGCGCGGGACAAACGCACGGGTGTCATTTTGACGGGTCGCGATGCCAAGCCCGAGCTGTGCGAATACGCCGATCTGGTGACCGAAATGACCGAGGTGAAACACCCGTTCAAAGCAGGCATCAAAGCGCAGCGCGGCGTGGATTACTAAGGCGGACAC
>JAFMHE010000066.1:0-1851 GCA_017854675.1 Paracoccaceae bacterium
AGCAGCAACAATCTGGCTATGTCCTGCGCACACAGAATGGCAGTGTGAAAGCGGAAAAGGTGATCGTTGCCACCAACGGCTATTCGTCCGAGGACCTACCGAAATGGCTCGGCGCGCGGTATATGCCGACGCAATCCAGTATCATTGTCACGCGCCCTATGACCCAGTCGGAACTGGGGGCCCAAGGTTGGACCAGCGGTCAGGCGTCCTACGACACCAAGCATCTGCTGCACTATTTCCGGCTAATGCCCGACAACCGCATGCTGTTTGGTGTGCGCGGCGGTTTGTTGTCGAACACCGCGTCCGAGGCGCGGGCGATCCGGCGCGCCCGTGCTGATTTTGATCAGATGTTTCCGGCTTGGCGCGATGTCGAAACGCCTTACACGTGGTCGGGTATGGTCTGTATCGCCCGCGATAGGATGCCTTTTGTAGGCAAAGTTCCGGGTCAGCCCGGTGTTTTTACCAGCCTGTGTTATCACGGAAATGGTGTCGCGATGGCCAGTTATTGCGGCGCATTGCTGAGCGCGGTGGTGCAGGGCAAGACACCGGACATGATTTATCCCGATGCGATAAAGCGACCGCTTGCCAAGTTTGAGCTTGGTCGCTTGCGGCGGTTGGTCATGCCTTTGGCCTACGCCGGTTTCGCCCTCGCGGATCGTTAAAGCGGTTCCCGGAGTGATTTAGGCATGGTCCATCGCTTAGCGCTTTGAAATCATTAATTATGCAACGTTGAGATATTCAATCTTTTTCAAAAAATGCCTAGGTTGGTGCGCGTAGCCCTGTCAGGCTAGCGGCAAGGATTTCGGTTCCACCTTGCAAAACCAAAGAGGGGGCGCCATCAAGAGATCTGGCTTCGGTGATGCGTGCGAAAGTAGAGGCGGGAAGTGTTGATATCACCTCACCCCTTGCTGAACTTTCTACTTCGAATTTGTAGAACCCATTACCCAGCGGCGCGCCGTTCTCGTCGCGCCCGGTCCATTGAATGGGTTCATCGGAAATTGGGATCTGGCTGCGCTCGACAACAAAGCCGTCTTTGTTTTTTACGATCAGATGTGCTTCATCCGCGCCTGTCGCAGGTTTGGTATCAACGGTCAGCGCATCGCCTGTGTAATAGACGGCTTGCGTTGTGCGCGCTTCCATCCCGATCAAAGCGGCGATCTGCGTCATGTTGGAAACAGTCATCTGGGCGGTCATTTCGGCGAGCCGATCATTGGCAAGAACCTGCTGCTCCACCATGGAAAACTGTGCCAGTTGCGCGGCGTATTCAGACGAATCAATCGGCTCAAGCGGATCTTGGTACTTTGCCTGTGCGGTTAGCATTTTGAGAAATGTCTCAAAATCCGAACTAAGCACTGTGCTAGCCTCAGACGAAGGCAAGGTCGCCGCCGTTGCAATCGCTGGGTCCGGTTGAGCGGTCGGCGACACGCCAGCGCCGGTGAGTGTTGGTGCAAGTCCCATGTTTGGTCCTTTCTAAAGACGCAGATCAAGCCCGGTTTGGGGCGACGATTTCAGAGTATCTGGGTTGAGTTGGCTTGGATCACCGGGGGGTGCATCCCCCTGTGCGTAACTCGCGGATTGATCCGAACGGTCGTCTGGTTGGGAACCATTTGAGCCATTGCCGTTGAACGAAAATGATACTTCCTTATATCCCATCGCCTGAAATTCCTGCCCTAAGGTCGCGATGTGTCGGCGCAACAGATCGAGTGTTTCAGGCCGTTCTGCCACAACGCTTACGATCAAGCCGGCGTCGGATGTGGACACGGAAAGTCGCAGTTTCCCGAGTTCTTCAGGATTGAGAGAAATCTCAACAGGTTTGTTTGGCAAATGCTGCACAACGTCCATCATCTGGCG
>JAFMHE010000066.1:2665-8563 GCA_017854675.1 Paracoccaceae bacterium
GTGATTACAATGGGTTGATCTTTGATCATAAGATCGGGTTTTGCCGCTATTTGTTGCAGGTCCATTTTCGGGATCGCCCGGATTGGTGCGTCGGCACTTGGCTGGACACCATTCTGGCTGTTTCGTGACTGTGGTAGATTGATCGGCACATCAGCCGTTGTGCGCGCGTTTGCAAACTGAGGGCTTGGCTGAAAGAGGGATGCGCGATCAGCTTTGGTGATCGCCGGTGGCGCGGGCATATCTCTGGACGGCTGGGGATGTTGCAGGGGCTCAGACCCATCTTTTGCCGCGATTGACGCGAATGCGGGATTAACCTGCGGGGTCAAAGGAGCCATGGTTGCAGGCCGCGCGTCTGGCTGACCCGGCGCAGTTGGTGCGATGGGGTGGGTTGCAGGCGAAGGCTTGGCTAAGGCCGCAGGGTTTGCGTTCAACAATGAGGGGGCGTTTGAAACTGGCTTGACCGTGTTTGTGACGCTTTCTGAAGGCGCTGTCAGGAGTGCCCGAACCGTTGCGCGTGGCTCATAACCGAGGCTTGCGCGTTCTGCCCTTAAAGTTGGTCCCGCATCGATCTGACGTGGTTGGTCCGCCACTTTCGAAGCTGTGCCAGTTGCCATAGTTTCTGTCTTGATTTCTACGGGCGGGGTCTTTGGGATGGGCTGAGTAGATATGGGTATACGGGTCAACTGTTGCGCTGGAGGTTCGGCCAACATCGTAGCTGTTTTAACGGACGCTTGCCCAAAATTCGTGGATACCCCTAGCGCAGCTTTTGCTGGCGCATTCAGTGCATATTCAGCCTTTGCAGCGTCAGAGGAAGCAGAGGATCTGATCGCCTGAATTGGTTGAGGTGCCGCGTCTGCTTTTTGGTTAGACATCGGGGTGCGTTCAGGGGCCGCTGAATGGTGCAGCGAAGGTGTCGTATCATTCAGCCCTACAACAGCACCTTTTATCGGTGAGTTTGACAGAACGATATCTGGATCAGGTTCCGCCGCATCGGTCGTTGACAGGAAAGTTGGCTCTTTGATCGTATTTGCAAGTGGGCTGAAAGAGACGTCGGAGCGGTGCATAACACACTGTTTCTGCACAATATCGCTTGGTTGGAGAGGGTGCATTTCTTTGGCAGGTTCAACTTGATCCGCCGTTTGAACGCCAACGGCAGAATGAACTTCGGGTCTGCCGGATTGTGGTAATTCGAGGGGTGTCTTTTCTGTTTTTAGAGTCAGTTCTGCTTCACGCCCAGCTGCTGCAGCGTCGTCTGCACTCGGCACCGGCTCAGCGTCTGTTGCAAGCGTCGGTTCTGTTTTCGCCGCGTTTGGAACCTGAATCATAGGCGCAGATGTGCTGAGTTCGACGAACACATCGCGGAAAACCTTGGCATTGCGGGTATCGGGGGGCAGTTGTTCATTACCTATCGCGGGCAGTAAAGCTTCGCCATGCGCACGTTGCCCCGTAGTTTGACCCAAGATCTGAATTAGCGTCGACTGCATTACGCACCTCTGAGATTTCTTCTCTGATTGTGCGAATATGCGCTGACATCCTTACTGATTGTTTACCAGATGAGGCGCATATTCCCCAAAGTATGTGGCAATTTAAGGAACCATGCGATGGACCACTTCCAAATGGATGCACCTTTGCGGCAATCCCGTTTCCCCGTTGACCCGCAAACGACCGGGCAGAACCAAACCGATCAAAAAAATGCTGATCTGATGAAAGCCGCGCAATCACTTGAGGCGAGCTTTCTTTCGGAAATGTTAACCGCTGCGGGGTTAGGCCAGTCGCGGCAGGGTTTTGGTGGTGGCGCCGGAGAGGATCAGTTTTCGTCGTTTCTGGTTCAGGAGCAGGCCTCTGCAATTGTGCAAGCCGGTGGCATTGGATTGAGTGAAATGATTTTTCAAACTTTGAAGGAACGCCGTAATGACGCATGATATAGTCGCGACCCCGATCACCGAGTTGAGCACATTGCTGGATGCAGAACGCGTCGCGCTGCTAGGTGGCGATCTGGATCAAGTTACCAAATTGCTGGAAACCAAAGAGATCCTGTTCGATAAAATTGATGCAGAAAGCCCTCAGGACACTGCGGCGCTGCGGGCCCTTGATGATAAAGTAAAGCGCAACCAACTGCTGTTGGATGGTGCGTTGCAGGGGATAAGGGCGGTGGCCGACCGGATGGCGGCATTGCGCAAGGTTCAGACGTCGCTTGAAACCTATGGGGCTGACGGCCGCCGAAAGCAGATTGCCCTTAAACCACAAAGCACTGTCGAGCGGCGCGCCTGAGTTAGCTAAGCCTTTAGTCAAAAGCGCTGGAAGGAGCTTAAGTGTTTTCAGCAATCGTTAATGTTTGATGGTGCATCTTTCTCCTGCATCCGAGGTCGGGTGGCGCGGCGTTGTTCAAGACGCAAGCACTGGTCAGAACGGCTTTTCGTTCAACCCCGGATGGGGGTCGAACATCATAGACGCAAAGCGTCATTGACTGAAGGAACATGCTTATTGCGACTTTCCAGGCACCACCATGGTGGCCACCGCCCTTAATAACCTTTTTTCGTTTGATGATGACTGGCGCCAGATTTGCCTGCGCACCCATCTCGTCCACCTCTTTTCACCCATCCTCAGGTTTAGGGGGCAGGGCTTACCAACGCTTTAACATCTCTAATTGCGCAGATTTTTCGCAGTCACTTGCGCCTTGGCAGGATTTTCGTCCAGATGCGTAGAAAAGGGATCGCACCATGGGCACAGCCATCGAAACAGACAGCCGGTATTCATGGATGCGCCTGGTCATCACCATGCTGGTGGCGGTGATTGCCAATGCCGGCATGTGGATTATTATCGTGGTCATGCCGGCGATCGAGGCAGAGTTCGGCACAACCCGTGCTGCGTCATCGCTGCCTTACACGTTGAATATGATCGGCTTTGCGCTGGGCAATTTTGCGATTGGCCGCGCTTTGGACCGGTTCGGTGTGACGATTTCGTTGATATTGGCCGCGCTCGCGATTGCAGCCGGGCTTTTTCTGGCGGTCCTGTCCCAGTCGATTTTGATGTTATCACTGGCGCAGTTCATTGTCGGATTTGCCTCTGCCGTCGGGTTCGGGCCACTGATCGCAGACATCTCGCACTGGTTTGTGCGCAGACGTGGCATTGCAGTCGCATTGGTCGCCAGCGGAAACTATCTATCAGGCGCGGTCTGGCCGATGCTTTTGGCGGATGTGTTCCAAAATCAAGGCTGGCGGGCGGGTTACACCGTGCTTGCAATCGTGACGCTTGTGGGTGTGATCCCGCTGGCCATGTTCCTGCGCCGGGGGATATCCGCGCAAACACAGGATGCGGCGCAGACGGCATCAACGCTCAACGCGCGCTCTGCCGGTCTTAGCCCGCGCGCGCTGCAATATCTGCTCTGCTTTGCTGGCATCGCCTGTTGTGTTGCGATGTCGATGCCGCAGGTTCACATCGTCGCCTTGTGCGTCGACATGGGCTTTGGTCCGGCTGTCGGTGCAGAGATGTTATCGCTTATGCTGCTGGGCGGCGTTGGATCGCGGATCATATCGGGGCTGCTTGCGGATCGCCTTGGCGGGGTCAGAACGCTGCTGATCGGCTCTACACTGCAATGTATCGCCTTGTTTCTCTATCTGCCTGCGGGCGGTTTGGTTTCGCTTTATATGGTCAGCCTTGTCTTTGGCCTGTCCCAAGGCGGGATTGTCCCCAGCTACGCTTTGATCGTGCGCGAATACATGCCCGCCAAAGAGGCTGGCGCACGGGTCGGGTTTGTCCTGATGGCGACGATCATGGGTATGGCGCTGGGCGGATGGGTGTCCGGGCAGATTTATGATTGGACCGGGTCGTACCAATGGGCGTTCATCAACGGGATCATCTGGAACGGGCTGAACATGGCAATCATGTTCTGGCTGCTGATGCGCAGCAAACCCCGCTCACCCATTGCAATGGCGCAGGCGGCCTAAGCCTGACCCTTGCGCGCCTCAGTCAATTTTATCTGCTTTTGCCGCTCGCGAAACCGGTCCTTGTCCCAGTCCGTGGTGTTGGCATAGCACTTGTGGCAACTGACGCCCTGTTCATATTCGGGCCGGTGCATATCCTGTGGTAGAATCGGCTGGCGACACCCGTGGCACAGAATATGCGGCCCTTCGGTCAGACCGTGGCCAACACTGACGCGCGCATCAAAGACAAAGCAATCACCTTGCCATGTGCTGTCTTCTTGGGGAACTTCCTCAAGATACTTCAGGATGCCACCCTTCAGATGATAGACGTCCTCAACCCCCTGACCCAGCAGGTAATTGGTTGATTTTTCGCAGCGGATACCACCGGTGCAGAACATCGCGACCTTCTTGTTGTGGAACCGATGCTTGTTTTCTTCCCACCACGCCGGAAACTCACCAAAGCTTTTGGTTTTCGGGTCAATCGCACCGTCAAACGTCCCGATTTCCACTTCATAATCATTGCGCGTGTCGATCACGGCAACATCAGGACTGCGGATCAGATCGTTCCAGTCTTTAGCGTCCACGTAATTGCCAACCTTGGTCGCCGGGTCCACATCCGGCTGGCCCATGGTGACAATCTCGCGCTTGATCCGTACTTTCATCCGGGGAAAGGGGGGCACGTCGCTGGTGGCTTCCTTCCATTCAAGACCGGCACAGCCGGGCAGGGCGCGCAAATAGGCCAGCACCGCGTCAATGCCAGCACGCGGTCCTGCGATGGTTCCGTTGATCCCTTCGGGCGCCAGCAAAAGCGTGCCTTTGACACCCTGCGCAACGCAATGCTCCAGCATCGCGGGTTTCATCGCGGCGGGATCATCGAAACGGGTAAAGTGGTATAGGGCTGCAATTGTGTACATGGGCGTGCAAATACGCCCCGCAGGCCCTGTTCTGCAAGGGGGGACTGGGGTAAAAACGCCTTAGCCCAATCAAAGGAGACCGCCATGCAAGCCCTTATTGTGATCGACGTTCAGAATGACTTTTGCCCCGGTGGTGCCTTGGCGGTTCCCGGCGGGGATGAGATCGTGCAAGGCATCAACGCGCTGATGGCGGATTTCGACGCGGTGATCCTGACGCAAGACTGGCACCCGGCGGGGCATTCTTCGTTTGCCTCCGCGCATGAGGGCCGCGCGCCGATGTCGATGATTGACATGCCCTACGGCCCGCAAGTGCTGTGGCCCGATCACTGTATCCAAGGCAGCATGGGCGCGAAGTTCCATATGGAGTTGCAGCAAGACCGTGCGGATTTGATCATCCGCAAAGGGTACAATCCTGCAATCGACAGCTATTCTGCGTTTTTTGAAAATGACCACAAGACGCCGACCGGATTAGAAGGTTATCTGCGCACCCGTGGCATCACACAGCTGACGATGGTCGGTCTGGCGCTGGATTTCTGCGTAAATTACTCTGCTGTCGATGCTGCAAAGCTGGGGTTTGATGTCACTGTTCAGCAAGACCTATGCCGTGCGATTGATTTTGACGGATCACTTGTGTCGGCAATGGATGGCATGCAAAACGCGGGTGTGACGCTGGACTAGGCTTACAACCCGTCAAAAACCGGACGCCCTTTGACGATAACGCCCTTGACGAACCTCAGCCCTTTTGTCTGCGCTGCGCGGTCCCTGAACATATCGTTTGAAACGACGGGCAGACCTTCGGCGCGGGCATATTTCAGGATAAACGCATCCGCTTCTGTACGCGCTGGACAGACCATGACTTGCGATTTAGGCACGCCAAGCGCCTTTGCAAAACCCTGCTCATTCAGCCCTTTGTCGCCCAGATGATGCCGAGAAGATGCATCAAGAAAAACAATCGGCGACCGACCCTTCTTCTTGAGCGCGTCAATCACGATCCGAAGCGTCGCCATCTGCGCGCCATCGCCGTCCCAATAAAGAACATTGGTGCCGTCAATAACGATCTG
>JAFMHE010000066.1:8795-16197 GCA_017854675.1 Paracoccaceae bacterium
CCAATGACCGGTATCGCCAAATCCAGCAATGTCATGCCCGTCCTTCCCATGCGTTTCTATTTCGACTTAACAACGCACTTACCCAAGACGCTCGTCGCTTGCCAGCATGCGACCGCTTTGATTTAAGCGATCCGAACAGCTACCGGAGCTTGAAATGGTCGACATCGCCACCCGCGTATGGAATCACAAATGGAAGATCGACCCGATTGTGCGGTCGCTCATCGACACTGATTTCTACAAGCTGCTGATGTGCCAGTCGATTTTCCGCAACAAACCCGACACCCAAGTCACGTTCAGCCTGATCAACCGGTCCAAGCATATCCCGCTGGCCGAACTGATTGACGAAGGTGAGTTGCGCGAGCAGCTCGACCATGTGCGCTCCCTTTCGCTCAGCCGTGGGGAATCCACATGGCTGCGAGGCAATACATTTTACGGCAAACGCCAGATGTTTCGTTCGGATTTTATGGAGTGGTTCGAGGGCCTGCGCCTTCCGCCCTACCATCTTGAGCGCAAAGGCGACCAATACGAGCTGACGTTCGAGGGCAAGTGGCACGAGGTCATGCTGTGGGAAATCCCGGCCCTCGCCATCCTGATGGAACTGCGCGGGCGCGCCGTGTTGGACACCATGGGCAAGTTCGAATTGCAGGTGCTTTATGCCCGAGCCATGACCCGCGTGTGGGAAAAGATAGAGACCCTGCGCGAGGTGCCTGATCTGTCGATTGCCGATTTCGGCACGCGCCGTCGCCATTCATATTTATGGCAAGACTGGTGCGTTCAGGCGATGCGCGAAGGTTTGGGCAAAGCATTTACCGGTACGTCAAACTGCAAAATCGCGATGAGCCGTGAGGTCGAAGCGATTGGCACCAACGCCCATGAATTGCCAATGGTCTATGCCGCCTTGGCCAAGGACGACACAGCCTTGGCGCAAGCGCCCTATGACGTTCTGTCAGATTGGCATGATGAACACGAAGGTAATCTGCGCATCATCCTGCCCGACACCTATGGTACCAAAGGTTTCCTTGATAATGCGCCCGACTGGCTGGCCGGGTGGACGGGCATCCGGATCGACAGTGGTGACCCGGCGACAGCGGCGAACATCGCAATCGACTGGTGGAAATCGCGTGGCGAAGATCCGACGAAAAAGCGGGTCATCTTTAGCGACGGTCTGGACGTGGACAAGATCAAGACACTTCACGGACAGTTTGCAGATAAAACCAACATTTCCTTTGGTTGGGGTACGTTACTGACCAATGATTTCCGTGGCCTTGTCCCGAACGACGCGCTCGCGCCGTTTTCATTGGTATGCAAAGCGGTCTCTGCCAATGGACATCCGACGGTCAAACTGTCTGACAATCCGCGCAAGGCAATGGGGCCACAAGACCAGATCGACCGCTACAAACGTGTGTTCGGTGTCGGCGATCAGGTCGCCGAAGAAGTGGTGGTCTGAGACTGTCTCAACCGCCGTTCTCGCCAGATGATCAGCATGCCACCCATGATGATCAACAGGGCGCCGGGGAATAATTCGTTCCAGGGGGCCTCTCCAAAGAAGACCCAACCAAGAAAGAACGCAATCGGAATGCCGAAATAGCTGAACGGCGCCAAATCGCTTTGATCTGCCATGCGGTAGGCGGTGACGAGCAGCAAAACAGCGCATCCTCCGAACGCGCCCATCGCAGCGATCCACAAGATATCAGTGGTTTCGCGTAACGGGGTGAATCCCCCCATGATCGGAACCAGAATAAAGGCGCCTACCGCCGCGATCCCCGAGGAATAGAGGTTGATCAGCGGTGTTGGCACATCTTCGTCCATCATCCGCGCCGTTACGCCGACCAAGGCATAACAAAAAGCAGCGATCAGGGGCAGCAACGCAAGCGTAGAAAACGTATCGCGGCCCGGTCCGACAATCATCACCACCCCGCCAAAGCCGATCAACACCGCAAACCACCGCACCGCGCCGACTTTTTCACCCAAAAGCGGCACGGCCAGCGCGACAAGAAACAGCGCATTTGCATAAGCAATGGTGGAAGCGGTCGCAAAACTGAGCAGCCCCAAAGACATGTAGAACGACAGCTGTGCTGCGGTCAGGAACACACCGCGCGTCATCGCCAGCCGCCACTGCCGGACACGCAAAATGCGCCCCTTGCGGTGCCATTCGGCGGATCCCCAAAGGAACAGCAGCGTCGGGATCAGGCCAAATATGTTGCGATACGCCGACAGTTCGGCGGCGGTGTAGGCAACCGACAAGTGTTTGATGATCAACCCCATCGCGTCGAACAGGACAATCGACAACAGCGAATAACATATCGCGAGCGTCGTGCGGTTTATGTTCATTACGGGTGCTTTCATTTGAAGGGGGATTCGCAAGATATGCCACCCGTATCGTGTAACTATGCGCAACACGGCGGATATTAACCAGTGAAACGCCGAAAGATGCACTTTGGATGTCGTAAAACCATCTTGCCTCCCCAATGCCAAAGTGCGACATTCACAGGGCTTGGTGTTCCGAAAAGCGCATGAGTTTTTTGCGTGGGACCGAAGAGGGAATTCAGTCAAGGTGTGCCAGCCGCGCCCCAAGCTGAAGCCGCCCCCGCGACTGTAAGCGGTGAGCCTTGCCCGATATGCCACTTGTCAAACGACAGGGAAGGCGGGACAAGGTCACGACCCGCGAGCCAGGAGACCTGCCAGGCACTGGAAACGTATAATGCCGTCGGGTGTGACGGTAAGGAGAATAATTATGACGACACTGACACAGAACCACGCACAGACACGCGGCACCGCGCGCTTTTTGCCGGCGCTTTTCGCTGTGATTTTGGGCCTCGGCGTAATTGCATTGACCGGCCATGTTCAGGCTGCGGCGTTGCATGACGCGGCACATGATGTGCGCCACGCGACAGGTTTCCCCTGCCACTAACATCTTTCGATTGGGCGGACGTGCAGCGCGGCTTTGAGGGCTGCATGCAGGTTTAAGTTATCTGCATTCCGCTCCGCTTCCTTTCGATTGCATGATTGTCATTGTTTGTGCGCTGCCCCTTCGGCAGCCTTTGTGCTTTTTGGCGCAGGTTTGCCGTTCTTGGGCTGCAATCAAACTTAGCCAAGCTGGGTGAAAACTATGTATTCAAGAATTCTGATTTCCGCGATCTTTGCGGGTGCCGCTGCCGGTCTTGTTGCTGGCATTCTTCAACTGATTTTTGTGCAGCCGGTGCTTTTGCACGCCGAACTCTACGAAAGCGGTGAGCTGGTCCACTTCGGTGGCATTGCAAACTCTGCCGACCCTGCCTTGCCCGGTTTTGATGTCATGCGCGACGGGCTGAGCCTGATCTTCACGATGCTGATCTACACTGGCTACGCCCTGCTGATGATTGCCATGATGAATATTGCCGAAGAGCGCGGCGCACAGATTGATGGTCGCTGGGGTATTATTTGGGGGGTTGCGGGCTTTGTCGCCTTCCATTTGGCACCCGGTTTCACACTGGCACCCGAAGTGCCCGGTGTCGCCGCCGCTGACGTGACCGCGCGTCAAATCTGGTGGTTTGCGACTGTGATTTCTGCTGCGATTGCAATGTGGCTGCTGGCGTTTGGTGGAAATTGGGTCATGTGGGGCGCCGCCGCAGTTCTGCTTATGGCACCGCATCTGATCGGCGCGCCCGAACCTGATAGCTTTACCGGTCCCGTGCCGACAGAAATCGGCGCATTGTTTGCAGCCCGCGCGCTGGGCGTCGGATTGGCCGCATGGGTACTGTTGGGCTGTTTCGCGGGCTTTTTCTGGCAGCGCGAAGGCAGACATGCCGACGCTGCAGCGCGCGCATAGGAGGGCGGGATGGACCGAACACTTCCTCTTTTCATCATCGGACTGCTGTTTGGCGGCGGCATCGGTTTTGCCATCGCCGCTGGCAATGGCATCACCTTTGACGGCCATGATCATGGCGATCCGGCACAGCATAATGGTGCAACGATGGACCACAGTACGATGGACCATGGCAGCGCCAACCATGCCGCAATGCATGACACGCCGCTTGACGTGTCTGCGGGCGATGCGCCGGCGCTTGATATCATGGTGATGGACGATCCGATGACAGGCTACAACCTGCACGTCATGACGGACAACTTCACGTTTTCACCCCAGAACGCCGGCCTTGCGCATGTTCCGGGCGAAGGTCATGCGCACGTCTATATCAACGGTGTGAAACTTGCGCGGCTCTATAGTAACTGGATGCACCTTGATGCGTTACCCGCGGGTAACGTCACTGTCGAGGTCACGCTAAACAGCAATGATCACCGCCCTCTTGCCATAGATGGTGCCAACATCACTGCCAGCACCACGCTGATCGTTCCGGAGTAACGGATATGACCGCAACCCTATATGTTTGCAAAACCTGCAAAGCTGGCGAAGTCCACGAAGAAGAGGCCGCCCGCCCCGGCGCGCGCCTTTTTGCTGCGATCAACGCGGAAGAAACACCAACAGGTGTTACCGTCGTCGGTGTCGAATGCCTGTCGGCGTGTTCCCAAGGGTCGGCTGTTGCCCTGTCCGAACCCGGCAAGTGGACCTACGTGTATGGTCGCCTGACAACCGATGATGTTTCTGACATCCTCGCGGGTGCTGCCGCCTATGCTGCCACTGATGATGGCCTCGTCAAATGGCGCGAACGCCCCGTGATTTTCCGCAAGCAAAGCCTTGCCCGTATCCCCCCGTTTCAAATGCCTTTGGAGGCTGCCGAATGAATGACCTGTCGAAAATCCCCGTTACCGTTGTCACCGGCTTTCTGGGGTCTGGTAAAACCACGCTGATCCGCCACTTGATGCAGAACGCAGGCGGTCGCCGCCTTGCGATTTTGGTTAATGAATTCGGCACCGTAGGCGTCGATGGCGACATCCTGAAATCCTGTGCGATCCCCGATTGTCCCGCCGAAAACATCGTAGAACTGGCGAACGGCTGTATCTGTTGTACTGTCGCTGATGATTTCATCCCGACGATTGAGGCGCTGATGGCCCTGCCCACACGCCCCGATCACATTCTGATTGAAACCTCTGGTCTGGCCCTGCCCAAGCCGCTGCTCAAAGCGTTCGACTGGCCAGCGATCCGTTCCAAAATCACTGTCGATGGTGTCATTGCGTTGGCTGATGCCGAAGCTGTCGCCGCTGGCCGGTTTGCTGCGGATGAACATGCTGTTGATGAACAGCGCAAGGCGGATGATAGTATTGATCATGAAACACCTTTGTCCGAAGTGTTTGAAGATCAGATTAACTGCGCCGACATTATTTTGATGTCAAAAGCCGATCTTGCGGGCGAAGAGGGTCTCGCCAAAGCGCGTGCCATTATCGAGGCTCAAAGTCCCCGCAAAATCCCGATCCTGTCGATGAGTGAAGGCGTGGTAGACACCAACGTTGTCCTCGGCCTGAATGCCAAAGCCGAAGATGATATCGCGGCCCGACCGTCCCACCATGATGGCCACGATGACCACGAACACGACGATTTTGAAACGATCGTCGTGCCGATGCCAGAGGTCGATGACGTGAATACACTGGTCGCCGCGATTGAAAAGCTTGCCAACGAACAGCATATCCTGCGCGTCAAAGGCTACGTTGCCGTGACTGGAAAGCCCATGCGTTTGCTGGTCCAAGCCGTCGGGGCCCGCGTCCGCCAGCAGTTCGACCGCCCATGGGGCACTGATGCACGTCAGGGTCACCTGGTTGTCATCGCCGAACATGATCACATCGACACAGCCGCCATCCGCGCCGTTCTGGGTGCGTGATTAAATGCATGTCGTCTTCCGCGAAAGCCATGGGCTAGAGGATAACGAGGCCCCTTATGATCCGGGCCAGACGCCCGCCGATCTGGTGGTGCTCTCGTTCTCCGACAGCGACCTTGGCGCTTTCGCGGCAGGCTGGCATCGGGGCGGTGGGCCTGCGGGCAAACTGCCGACTTTGCGGTTGTGTAACCTGACGGCGCTGCGGCATCCGGCTTCTGTCGACAATTATGTAGAACAAACCCTGACCGGGGCCAAAGGCATCCTGATCCGCCTGATCGGAGGCGAAAACTACTGGCCCTACGGCATTATGCAGGTGCAGGATTTTGCCCGCCGCAACGATATTGCGCTTGCGATCCTACCCGCCGATGGCCGTGAAGATCCCTCGCTTGATCAACATTCCACATTACCCATCAGCACCCTGCGTCGCCTGTCCTCGCTTTGCGATGCAGGGGGCGCAGTCGCCGCCCAAGCTGCACTTGCACAACTCAGCCTCGCTGCTGGATTCTATGCAGGCCCGGTAACGGGAACCAAAACGGTCCCGGCCTGTGGCTATTATGACCCCGATCACGGCATCGTTTCCGTCTGCCCGCGCCGCACCTTAGGCGACGCGCCCTTGATCGCCCTCACGTTCTACCGCAGCTACCTGACCGCCGCCGACACGGCCCCGATTGACGCGCTTATCCGCGAATTGCGTGCCCAAGGGTTCACCGCAATGGGCCTGTTCGTGCCGTCGCTAAAAGCCGAAGCAGGCCGCGCCTTTCTTGCCTCTGCCCTCGCAGATCATCCACCTTCTGCAATTGTGAACGCCACCGCGTTTTCCGGCCGTGGGGCCGATGGCACGTCGCCCTTGGACGCGCCCGGTTGCCCGATTTTCCAGGTTGCACTGTCCACGGCGCGCAAGAAGGAATGGGCTGGTTCCGAACGTGGCCTTTCGCCCGCTGACCTTGCGATGCACGTCGTTTTGCCAGAAGTGGACGGGCGCATTTTTACTGGCGTCGTCAGCTTCAAGGCACCTGAAAAGAAAGATCCCGACCTCCAGTTCTCGCGCTTTTCGCACCGCGCAAACGCGCCACGCATCAAAGCCGTTGTCGAACGCATCGCAGGCTGGCACCGCCTTGCAATGACGTCTGTCCATGACCGTAAACTGGCGCTCGTCCTGTCTACTTATCCGGGTCGCAAGGACCAGGTCGCCCACGCCGTTGGCCTTGATGCGTTGGCCTCGACCGAAGACATGCTTTTGACCCTTGCGACAGCAGGGTACAATGCGACGCCACAAATCAACTTTGGTAAAACGCTTCTGAACACAACTATCGCATGGCCGTTGACAGCATATGAACAGGCCCTCGAAACCTTGCCAGAGGCGTTACAAAAGGACTTGAAAACAGCATGGGGCGATCCTGCCACAGATCCCCTTTATGCCGATAATGCCTTCCACTTTCCGGCCCAAACCTGCGGGAATGCTCTTGTCGCGCTGCAACCTGAACGCGGCGCAATATCTGCGCGTGAAACTGACTATCACGACCTCGCTCGTGTGCCGCGCCACTCTTATGTTGCTTTCTATTTATGGCTGCGCGCGCAAGGCATGAATGCGCTGATCCACATCGGCGCACATGGCACGCTTGAATGGCTTCCGGGCAAATCTGTTGCGCTGTCTG
>JAFMHE010000297.1 GCA_017854675.1 Paracoccaceae bacterium
CGCCCTTCGGTGTTGACATGGATCACGCGCGCAGGCGGCGGCGCGTTGATCACAATGGGTCTGATGACCGCCACTTTGCGCAGGAGCATGGCATGAAAAAAGTAGAAGACTACATCCGCACAATCGTCGATTTCCCGCATGAGGGGATCATGTTTCGCGATGTGACCACGCTTTTTGCTGATGCACGCGGGTTTCGCATGGCGATTGACCAGATGTTGCACCCCTATGCGGGCATGGAGATCGACAAAGTCGTCGGGCTTGAGGCGCGCGGGTTTATTCTGGGCGGCGCTATCGCGCATCAGCTGAGCGTTGGTTTTGTGCCGATCCGCAAAAAGGGCAAACTGCCCGGCCGCACGATTTCACAGGAATATACACTGGAATACGGCGAGGCGATTGTGGAAATCCACGAAGATGCCATCGCGCCCGGTGAAAAGGTGCTGGTGGTGGATGATCTGCTGGCAACGGGCGGCACCGCAGAGGCAGGCATCAAACTGATTGAGCGGCTGGGCGGCAAGATCGTCTCGACCGCGTTTATCATTGATTTGCCAGACCTCGGCGGTCGCAAAAGGCTGGAGGCGATGGGCATGGAAGTGCACGCACTTTGCGCCTTTGAAGGGCTCTAGGTTTCGCTAATCATTGTCAGTCAGACCGGCACCCGCGCCTGACAGACGGGATGCGTCGCTTTCGGGGACCAACAGCTTGGCCGCTAGGTTTTCCAGCTTGCAAAAGAAAGCGTCGGAAAGCACGATACGTTTGAGCGTATGCCTTTCCGCTGGTTTGGTCAGGTCCATTGTCACGGTCAAACTGCCTGAGGTGACAGTAGTCTTACAATCAAACGCCTGCGCCTCTGCGTAACTTTTGATCAGCGTCTCTGTGGCTTGCTTGCCCTGCGCGCGGCCATCCACCGCCCGCTCCGCCAGTTGCGCAAAAAAGCGCGGAAATGCGATGATAGGGCCGCCGGGAAGGGCGTCCAAGGCTGCTGTCAGATTGGCTTCGGGTCGGTCCGCGCTCAGATGACAAAGCGCCGCGCGGCCAAAATGCGCGGCTTGCGCGGGTGGCGCCCCTGCCCCGCGCGCGGCCTTGGCGGCAAGCGTCATCACCTCGTTGGCCGACCGGCTCATGCGGCGAAAACCGGCAGCCACCAGTCGTCAGCATTGGTTTGCAGATCAGTCGCAAGCGGCGCACCCTGACACAACGTGATGCGCGTCCAACGGTCGGATTTCGGGTCAAACTTGGCGGCACCAAAAAACGACAGCTTGCAGCGCAACATGTCAATCGGCAGGCAAGACGTCGCAATCAGGTTGTCGCGGATTTCAGCATAGGGATAGCGCTCTGCCATCTCGACCCGCTCCACCGCGAGCGCGTGTTCGGGATGCTGCGCCAGACATTCCGACACCGCGACATCCGCCTTGCCCAGCGCATGATGCAGCGCCTTTATCCGGCGGCCAATGTCGAGCGGGCTTTCAAGTTCGGCACCGCTTTCCGAAAACCGCAGACCCAAACGGGGTTCGGCCTTGGCCTCCGACACATACCAGAACTGGCCGCATTGATCCTGCGCGTCATAATCAGGGGTCAAAGCCCAATCAAAGTCGCGCTCAATCCACGTCTTGAGCGCCTGCGTCCCTGCAATCGGTTTTGCAAATGCACCGAACGGATCACCCATGCAATCGGCCAGCCCGTCCACCAGATCACCGAACGGTTCAATAATCAGCGACGCGACCAACTCTTGCGCGTCGGGGGCAAGGGGCTGGGCCAAAGCCATCGCATGTTCCAACGCGAAGGGACGCGACCAGTCGAAGCCCGCGCACAGCGTTTCCCAATCCGCGCGCAGGGCAACAATCCGCGCCTGATGCTGCGGATCGGGGACGTTCCATTCCTGCAAATGCTGCGCTGCGCGGGTTGCAAGCCGCGATAGATTTGCCTGCTGATCCGCGTCTAAATGCTCAACCGCGCGCACCCGCGCCAATGCCGTTTCACGCACCAGCATCCAGTTGTTCAACAGCACCGGATGGTTCACCAGAAACGGCGCCATCCCCAAACCGGTCGAATTGCCGATGCCCAGATACCGCTTGAGCGCGGGATCAAGCGGTGCGCCGCCCACGTGTTCGGCCAACTCGTGGGTGAAATGGCGGATCAGCCAGACGGTCAGCATCTCGGCGGCAAATGGCCCTTCCAGACCGGGGCGCGTGTCGATCACCTGGCGGTCTGCGATGCCGAATTTACCATTGCCATAGACCGCCGTGGTGCGCATCAAATAGCCGATGTCGCGGATCATATCGGTGTCGGGCTGACGCCCGGCACGCAGGCTTTCGGTGACATGTGCAAACAGCCGGACGGACTTGTTCGCACGGCTCAGAACAAGGTCTTTTTCCGTATACCGCGCCGCTTCCTGCTTGGGCGCGCTGGCGACGATGCGCGCAATTTCGGCCGCGTTTGGCACACCGTCATAAAGCACATAGGCGCTGTCCCATGCGGTCGCGATCACGCGGTCGGTGCGCAATTCGGGCGGCAGGTCCGTCGAAATCGCAACCAGCGAATAGGTATGCCCGCCCAGTGTCAGACTATAGACCGCATGCCCGAAACCGTCCGCATCCATCTGCCAGACCGGACGTGTAACCTTGACGCGTTCCGCGCTGAGACGGCGCATCAGCGTGCGCAGGAACGACAGACGCGTGGGAAACATCGACCCCATACGGGTCAGGCGCATCACCTCATCGGGGCTGCGCAACTCGGTTTGCGGCGGAGAGATGTAGTCTTTCATAGCGGACCAAAGCTCCGTTCATAAAATCGCAACCAATTGCCGCCCATGATGCCGTCAACATCTTTGGCTGCCATGCCCGTCGCTGTCAGACCATCGCGGATATTGCCGAAATCGCGGTTGTCAGCAAACCAGTCCGGCATGGGCGGAAAGCCCGCATCGCTGGCAGACCCTTCACCGTAGTCAATCCCTTTGGTCCAACGGCCCACACGCATCCATTCGACGATGCTGTCGGGCTGATCTTGGCACAGATCCGTGCCGATCCCTAAATTCTGCGCACCATAGCGGTCAGCCGCCTCGGCGATCATGCCGCAAAAACTGTCAATCGTGCAGGCTGTTCCACCCGCTAAATGATGCGGGTAAACCGAGAAACCCAACATACCGCCTGCTTCTGTCAACGCCTTGAGCACCGTATCTGACTTGTTGCGCAAGGCGGCGTGCCACCAATGCGGGTTGGCGTGGGTGATCGCGATGGGTCGCGTGGAATGCTCAATCGCCTCAAGCGTGGAGCGTTCGGCAGAATGGCTCATGTCGATGACCATGCCCACACGGTTCATTTCAGTCACGACAGCGCGGCCCATGCGGGTCAGGCCGGTGTCGTCATCCTCGTAACAGCCCGTCGCCAGCAAGGACTGGTTGTTATAAGTCAGCTGCATAAAGCGGATACCAAGCTGGTGGCAAATCTCGACCAGACCGATGTCGTCCTCGATCGGGCTGGGGTTCTGAAAGCCAAAGAATATCGCCGTGCGCCCGGTTTCTTGCGCCAGACGAACATCGGCGGCAGTTGTCCCTTTGAAAATCAGGTCAGGGTGATCCTCGAACCAGCGGTTCCACCGCTCAAGGTTTAGCACCATCTCACGAAAGCTCTCGTGATAGGCGATTGTGACATGTACCGCATCCACACCGCCCGCGCGCATTTCGCGGAAAATCTTGGGAGAAAAGTTAGCGTATTGCAGGTTATCAATCAAAGGTGTTTTCATGGCGGTAGCATGGCCCGAGC
>JAFMHE010000067.1 GCA_017854675.1 Paracoccaceae bacterium
AGATCCTCGACATTGCGAAGTGAAAGCGGGAACCGGACATACATCATCACCGCCACGCGGATGATCTCAGGTGATGTTTTGAAATAGCGAAAGGGGCTGCGTTTTGTCATTCGGCAAGGCTAGGCCGACGTCCGGCCCAGCTCAAGCCAGTTTCCTATGACAAGACCCGCGCGCGCTCCGGACACGTCAGTCTGACCTTCTCAATCTCGGGCAATGTCGGCGCCCATCCTGCGGGACAACTGACCTGCAATCTGTTGAATGTTGGCGACAATCCGGTCCTCGCCGATTTCCATAAGACGTTCTGCAAGAAAACTGACAGCAACGCCTGCGATCGGACGGTTGCGCGAATCAAGTACCGACGCGCCAAAGCACACGATACCCTCAACGACCTGCTCGTTATCGCAGGAATACCCGAATTGCCGAACGTTCTGAAGTTCTGCCAACAGGCTTTCGACCGACCTTACACTGTTGGGCGCTCTGGGCGGTGGCAGACCTTCGGCAAACAGGCGTCGCACTTCAAAATCGCTCATGTGGCTGAGAAAAGCCTTGCCGGTGGCGGTAAACGCAGCAGGCAGGCGCATTCCGGCGCGGAATTCGATCAGCGAGTGACTTACGTCAGAGTTGCGTGCCGCAATGTAGATGACTTCGGCCCCCTCCAAGACAGACAAGGTGATGGTAGCTCCCGGCAATTCGGTCTGTTGATCCCAGATCGTGGCAAATTCTGTTGCGACGTCGGATTGCTGGGTAAAAGCATTGGCCCACCGCATTACGTGAGGCCCGAGCTGGAAGGTTTGATCTGGTCTACGGATAAGCAACTCGCTTTGCAGCAAGGTGTAGCACAGCGTATGCACGCTGCTTTTAGCAATGCCCAGTTCACGGGCAAGATCCGACAAACAAAGGTAATTTTTCGATTTCGCAATCACATCTAGGATGCGCACGCTACGGTCCAGTGCAGGCACTAGTTTGGATTTGGCTTCGTCCGTTACCATGGGTTCCCCGTCTGGATACGCTGTCGTCAATCGTGTCAAAAAATTTTTGACACTAACTTAACTTACCTAATTGACACTTTCTTAACTTACCGAATATTGTCCTGTCTATAAGATTTATTTCAGCATGCTGTACGTCTAACAAAAAATAGATCACCGTCATGTTTGCAGGATAATGATCCACCGCAGAATGGCAGTCACCGCTCACGATTAGGCGGAAAGATAAGGGAGGATGCGCGCATGGTGATGAGTGTGCGGGACTGGTCAATCCGGTTCAGCGAAGCGTCGGATCGTGATCAGACGATTGGTGCAATGTCGCGGTATTTCACCTGCACGTACTTGTGGGATATGGGGCCTGTAAAGGTGATCGTCGAGATGATCGATGGTAAGGTTTACCGCATCAACACTGAACCGCAGCCATTGGATGCCTATGATTTCGCATTGCGTGCAAGTCCTGCGACGTGGCGAGAATTTGCGCGGCCAATTCCTGCGCCGATGTATCACGGCATCTGGGCTGCCAGCTTTCGCCGCGATCTGAAGATCGAGGGCAACACCCTCGCGCTGATGCAGAACCTGCGTAATTTTACTGTCCAATTTGAACTGCTGCGCAAGGTGGGGGTCCCCGTATGACTTTCCTCTTTGCTGCCTGCTGAAAGGATATCCGGCATGGCAAAATTTTCCCCAGTTATCGGTCGATATGTCACGATTGACGTGGATGGCTGCGAATACAAAGTGTTCTATTTGCGCAATGGTCAGGGCCAACCTTTGGTGTGCCAGCACACGGCGGGATGCCACAATCACCAGTGGCGCGGGCTGCTGGAAGACCCGGAAATAACCAAGAATTACGACGTGATCGCCTATGATCTAGCGCGACACGGCAAATCGGATCCGCCGTTGAACAAGGAATGGTGGAAAGAAGAATACACCCTGACTGCTGACCACTACATTAAATTCATCACGACGTTCTGTGATGCACTGGAGCTGGATCGGCCCATATTCATGGGTTCGTCATTTGGCGGCAACGTGGCGTTGCATTTGGCGCTGCATCATGCCGACCGTTTCAAGGCGGTGATCCCCGTCGAGGCTGCCGAAAATTCGCCCGGCTTTTATCTGGATCTTTGGCGGCATCCGCACGTGAACGCGGCACAGGTCTGCGCAAGCGGCACATGGGACCTGATGGCCCCGCAAAGCCCGGACATGGATCGCTGGTTGACCTGGCACTACTACACCCAAGGGTCCGAGGTGTTTAAGGGCGATCTTTATTTCTATTCAATTGATCACGATCTGCGGGGCAAACTGGGGGATATCGACACCAAGAAATGTCCAGTGGTGATGATGACCGGGACTTATGATTTTCTGACCCCACCTGAGGCGACCGAGGCGACTGCCCGCCAGATTCCAGGCGGAATTTATATTGAAATGGAAGATATCGGTCACTTTCCGATGTCGGAAAACTATCCACTGTTCGCCGTTTACCTGAAGGAAGCGCTTCGCATAATCGAAGAGCGGACCTGAGCCTGCCGCCTGCCAATCACAAAGGGTTGCCTCTATGAAGATCGTAGAATTCGATGACAAGGGCCGCCGCCTCGAGATTGACGCGGAAGACTTGTCATCGAGAGCGCCGACCTCGGCCCTGGCCGCGCGCCCCGTTTTCACCGCAGGTGCTCCCGAGCCTGCCAGGCAAAAGCGCAAGTCGAACGGGATCGAGTTGCATATGTTCCAGACCGGCACGCTCAAGACAAAGACCAAATACATCAAGATGAATCAGGGTGACGATCCCTTTGAGATTCCGGTGCCATGGTTCTTGCTGAAGCATCCTCAGGGCAATGTGGTGATTGATGGCGGCAATGCAGTGGAAGCAGCAATCGACAAGCGCGGGCACTGGGGCGCAGTGGTCGATGCGTATGATCCTGTGATGGAATTATCGGATAACTGTGTGGATCAGTTGCGGCTGGTTGGTGTCATGCCGGGGGATGTGCGGTTTGTGGTGCAATCGCATTTGCATCTGGATCACACCGGCGCAATCGGGCGCTTCCCCAAAGCGCAGCACATCGTGCAGCGTGCGGAATATGATTACGCCTATGCGCCGCACTGGTTCGCAAAGGGTGCCTATATCCGCGCTGATTTTGATCGTCCGGGGCTGAACTGGAAGTTTTTGGGTGGCGAATTTACTGACCATTACGATCTGTTCGGCGATGGGGTGCTGAAGATGATATTTACCCCCGGCCATTCGCCTGGTCATCAGTCGTTTCTGGTGACGCTGCCCAAATCGGGGCCGATCCTTTTGACCATCGACGCAGCATACACTGTGGACCATTGGAACAACATGGCATTGCCAGGTCTGGTCACGTCGTCCACCCAAGCCGCGGACTCGGTGGCAAAACTGCACAAGATTGCCAAAGAAACTAGCGCCATGGTTGTAACGGGCCATGACCCGCAAGATTGGGTGCGGTTCCATAAAGCGCCTGCAGATTTCTACGACTGACCCGGCGACCCTGGGTTGACACATATCCCTGAGGAGGGGGAACTGATGCAAATATTGAAAAAACTTTTAACCACGGCGGCCATGCTTGCTGTCGCGGGAACCCTTGCCAGTACGGCGAATGCCGAAGGTCTGGACGAGATCGACCCGGCAATCGTTGACCGGCTTTACAACCCCAACATGCTCGATCCGGCACAGCCGATCGGCGTCAGCAAATGGCGTGATTTCGTCGCCAAGAATCCGCCGCCGTGGAAAATCGGCTATGCCTCCAGCTATGCCGGTAACACATGGCGCGCGGCGGCGATGAACGAATTGCAGAACGTCATCATTCCGAAATGGACAGATCTTGGTTTGCTGTCTGAAGTGGTGATCACCCAGTCCAATCTGAACGATTCCACCCAAATTCAGCAGATGCGCCAACTGGTGGATCAGGGCGTCGATGCGATTATCCTGTGCTGTTCCAACCCGACAGCGCTAAATGCATCTGTTCAATACGCGGCCGATAAGGGCGTGCCAGTGTTCACGATGACCGGTTACCTCACCTCGGAGTTCTCGACCAATTCATCGGTGAACTATCAGCTGGCAGGCTTCGAGATCGGCAAGGCAATGGCCGAGCAGCTTGGCGGCAAGGGCAAGGTTCTGGTGGTTGAAGGCATCCCCGGCACATCCGGTTCTGACAGCCAGAACCGTGGTGTTCTGGCAGGTCTTGCCACAGCACCCGAGATTGAAGTTGCCGGATCAGTTGCAGGTATGTGGACCGATCAGGTAGCACAGGGCGAAGTGCAGAAATGGATGGCAACCCATCCTGGCGAGCTAAATGGCATCGTCGTGCAATCGGCTGCCGAAATGGGCGTGCTGCGAGCTGTTGCGCAATCTGGCCGCACTGAAATTGCGGTTGCGGTCGGGGGCGAACTGGGCGCGCTATGCCAGTGGCGCAATACGCCGGGCTTGCTGAATGTGTCTTATCAGGTCTGGCCGCCGGCTGACGAAATGAGCCTGATGTGGAATATCATGATGCGCACGTTGCAAGGGCAGGGGCCGAAACTTCAGTCGGTTCTGGTTGATCCAGTCAAGCTGACCCATGAAGAACTGTCTGCGATGATGGCCGAAGATTGCTCGGTGGATACGCCGGATTGGCTGGCTGTTGGTGCTGACCGTTGGGGCGGTTCGGCGGCCTATCTTGACCAGTTTTTTCTGCGTCCGGCTGATCCGACCGCGTTCAAGAAGTAATGTCACTGGGGCCGCCGCAACGGTGGCCCCGCTCCTTCTAAACCCTATAACCGGAGACCTTATGCCCACGGCTGCCGTCCTTTCCACGTCTGCTGAACCGGGTCGTGACACGATTTCGGTCCGGAATGTGAAAAAGTATTTCGGGCCGACACGGGCACTGGATGGCGCAAGCTTTTCGGCCCGCGCAGGCGAGATTCACGCGATTGTCGGCGGCAACGGCTGCGGCAAAAGCACCTTGGCCAAGGTGGTGTCCGGCATCTTGCCGGTTGACTCAGGCGCAGTGACTATCTTGGGCGAAACGCCTTCGACTCCTGCCGAAAGCCGTGCCTTGGGCATATCGACCGTGTATCAAGAGGTCATGGTGGCCGATGAATCGTCGGTTGTTGATAACATCTATCTTGGAGCGGACCGTCTGTTCAGCAAAACCCTGTCACAGGATCGCAAGGTGGCCCGCGCTGCCACTTTGATGCAGGAATTGTCGGGCGAAGCGGTGGACCCGCATGCCTTGGTGGGCACGCTGCCGCTGGGTCTGAAACAATGGATCACGATTGCCCGCGCGCTGCTGTCTGAACCGAAAATCCTGATTCTGGATGAAAGTTCTGCTGCACTGGATTTTGACAGCACAGAACGGCTTTTCAACAAGATGCGCGCTTTGCGCGATGGGGGAACCACGGTACTGATCGTCACGCACCGCATTGCCGAACTGATCCGCATCTCCGACCGTGCGACTGTCCTACGTGACGGGCGCGACGTCGGTGTGCTGGAAAAACACGAAATTACCGAAAAGAACCTGCTGGCCCTGATGACCGGCGTTGACCGCTCAGGCAGCCATCATGCACTGGCCGCCCCGCAGCCCAAAACGGCGGAACGTGGTTTGAAGGCGCGTGGCCTGGTCGTTGAGCCGGGCGCGAAGGCGTTTGATTTTGATCTGCGGCGCGGCGAGATTGTCGGTGTGGCGGGGCTGGACGGCCAAGGGCAGGATGCCTTCGTGCGCGTGCTGGCCGGTGTGCAGCCTGCCGAGCAGGGCGTGGTTCAGGTGGCGGCTCAAAACGATGAATGGTCAATGGTGCGCAGCCTGCCCGAGGCTGCGGCGGGGCGGATTTCTTATGTGTCGGGCGACCGCAAGCGCGAAGGAATTTTCGCTTCGTTGTCGATCTTTGAGAACATGATGATGCCGCTCTACCGCGAGAAACGGCGTGGCGGTATTCTGGGCATCATTGACCGGCTGACCCTTGGCGCGATTTTCAAGCGCGAGGCGGACAATCTGCTGATAAAATTCGGGCTGAAAGAAGATAGGATCACCTCGCTTTCCGGCGGCAACCAGCAAAAAGTGTTGATTGGGCGCGGCTTTGCGATGCGGCCAGACATAATCGTGCTGAACGACCCCGCGCGCGGCATCGACGTTGGCGCCAAGGCCGAGCTTTACAAACACTTGCGCAGCTTTGCCGAAGATGGTCGTTCGGTGGTCTATATGTCATCGGAACTGGAAGAGTTTCTTGGGTTTGCCACCCGGGTGATCGTGTTCCGCGATGGCGCGCCATTTGACGCGTTTGATGGGTCGCGGCTGGACCCGAAAGTCGTGCTGGAGGCGATGTTCGGCCAGACCAACGGTGAGGGCCTGACAGCGGCTTATGGTTTGCAGCCCGGGCGTGCGGTGCCGCAAACGGGATCTGCGCCCACAGCGAACGGTGTGCGCGTGCTGGTGGATGTGCCGGAGGACATCAAGGCTGCCTTGCGCGCGGCACGCCCCATAGCCACACCCACCTATGCCATGAAGGAAACCACAGTGTCGCGGCCCGCCGAATTGTCCAAGCCGATCCGCATCGTTGAATTTGACACTTCGGGCCAAAAACGCGGGGGCCACAAAAGTGTGGGTTCGGGGCAGTGACTGTGGCATCCACGCAACTGCATGAGGCGAAGGGGGGGCGGTCAAACCCGTATCTTCTGATGCCTATCACGCTGTTTTTCGCCCTGCTTGCGCTAGCCGTGCTGCGCGCGCCCAGCCTGATGACCAGTGCCGGGATAGGGTCTGCCATCATAGTGGCGACCCCGTTAATACTTGCCACCTATGCGCTGATGGCGTCGGCGATTTCCGGGCGTGGCACGGTTGATTTGTCGGTCGGCCCGCTGATCGGGTTTGTGAATGTTACACTGATACAATTCAGCAGTGCCGGGCTGCTGGAAAGCCCGCTTGCGGTGTTTTTGTATGCAATTTTCATCGGGGCGCTGTATCAGCTGATCTTTGCGCTGATTGTAATCTATGTGCGGCTGCAGCCGATTATAGTCTCGCTATCTGGCTATCTGGCGCTGACCGGGATCAATCTGGTGATCTTGCCGCGACCGGGTGGGGTGGCACCTGCGTTCATGGCGGAATGGGGTTATGGCACGTCGATCTTTTCGCCGGTGCTGGTGATGCTTGTGCTGGCATCCGCTGCGTGGCTACTGTTTACGGCGACAGCATTTTATACGCACCTGCGCCTGATGGGGTCGGATGAACGCGCGGCTTATACCGCCGGGGTGCCAATCACGATTGTCCGCATTGGAGCGCATCTGATTTCGGGAGCATTTGCGGGGCTGGCGGCGATTGCGTTTACGGCGCTGATCTCGTCCGGGGATCCGTCGCAGGGCACGACCTACACGCTGATTGCGGTGACGGCGCTGGTGCTGGGCGGGGCATCTTTGGCGGGTGGGCGCGGCGGGGTGTTTGGGTCTGCGCTCGGGGCTTTGAACCTGTATCTGATCACCTTCGTGCTGGCGACGTTCAATTTTGGTGCGGTGCAAAGCTTTGTTACCAACTTGGCTTACGGGTCTATTCTGGTGATCTCGCTTTTGCTGACGCTGCTGATCCCGGTGATCCAACGGTACATACGCAACTTCTCGCCATTTTTGTATTTCGTGGCGCTGGCGGTGGTTGTGTTGGGCGTGATCCTGCATGGAACGTTTGATTACACGGCATTTGAGGCCGCATCGTTGCCAGTTGGCCCGATGGACTTGCAGGCATCCCTGATCGCCCCGCTGGAAATTGCAGTATCATCGCCGGAAACCGAGGCGCTGCGCGCACAGGCAGCCCCACTGATAAGCGCGGCGCTGCTTCTGGTCGTGATAGCAGTGTTCCTGAGGGTGGCATTTGCCCAAACCGACCGCCGCCGTATCGGGCCTGCTGTGGCGGTGGTGCTGGCTGCGCTGGTGCTGGGCGGAGCCTGGGGCATGACACAAAGCACGCCTGACACCGAGGTGTCACAATGACCGACCTTGCCCCGCAAATATCTCTGCCAAGCCGCATTCTGGGGCTGGTGATCGGTCTGATCCTGACGGCGACCGGCGCGGGTTTCGGTTTTGCTAGCGGCGCGTCGGTGCAAATTGTGATCCTTGCTGCGATTGCGACGCTGGCGCTGTTTGTCTGGGGCTGGCGCTATGTGCTGGGCCAGTTTGCTGGGCCAGCGGTTGCGGCCGCCGACGGCCCAAGCTCGGTGTGGCAAGCATGGATGCGGTTCCGCTGGCCGCTGCTGGGACTTGCGCTGATCTTGTTGGCGTTTCTTATACTTTCGCTGACGGTTGAAGGGTTCTTTAATATCTGGAACGTCATCTCTTTGCTAATCCTGTTGGCTATTCTGGTGCTGACCCGCACGCTGGGACGGCAGTTTCAACAGAACCGGTCCGCGTTTATCGGAATCATGGTGCTGGCGGGGTTGTTTTCCGTTGGCTCCATGAACATCGAGGGCTTTGCATCGGGCAACAACATCAAGTCGATGCTGCTGTTTGCATCATTTCTGGGGTTGGCATCGGTAGGCCAGACGCTCGTGGCGTTACTGGGGGGACTGGACCTTTCAATTCCGTTCGTCATCGGCGGGGCGAACGTTGGGCTATTATATCTGATCAGTTTGGAAGTGCCAGGTTGGCTGGCCACGATCATCGTGCTGCTGATTGGAGCCTTGCTCGGGGTGGTCAACGGACTTTTGAGCTACAAACTGCAAGCACAGGCTCTGATCGTGACGCTGGGCACTGGGTTTGCGATTTCGGGCGGTGTGCAGATCATCACATCCATCGGATCTGCTTATTCGGGCAACGTGTTTGGCACAGTGCCCGCGTGGTTGTCGAACCTGTCGGCGATGAACGGCACGACTTTTGGTATTTCATTTCCGCCGGTGATCGCAATCTGGGCAATTATTGCGCTGGTTCTCATCGTCGGAATGCGGGTCACGCTCTATGGGCGGTTTTTGTATGCGCTTGGCGTGAACCGAACCTCGGCCAGCAGGGTGATGATATCAGAGTTGAGTTATTGGGTGGTGATGTATGCACTGTCGGGATTTTTTGCCGCGATGACGGGGTGCTTGCTGCTGGGCTGGTCGGGCGGAGGGTTCATCGGCGTTGGGGACCAGTATCTGTTCCTGACACTGGCCGCCGTGGTAGTGGGCGGCACATCGCTGCTGGGCGGGGCGGGTGGCTATGGGTTTACGGTGATTGGCGTTCTGGTGTTGCAGGTGCTGTCGAGCTTTCTTGTGGGTATTGGTCTCGATTTTGAATGGCAGCAATTCATCTTTGGGCTGCTGATCCTGCCGATGGTGGCGCTGTATGCGCGATCACCGCACATCCGCACGCAAATCTGAGGGACAAATGACAAAGACAATCCGCAAAGGGAGACAATAATATGGCGGTGTTTCAGACAACCGACCTGACCGCGGCAAGCTATTCCGTGGCGCTGTTCGGGCTGGCGGCAACGGCAATTTTGTTGCTGATCGGGTCTAGCTGGGTAGGCCGCGGATTCCGCATTCCCGTGGTGCTGTGCGCGATTGCGGCATTGGTGGGCGTTGGTGCAGCTTATGAAGCACGAGCGGCGTGGGGACAGGGCAGCGTGCCGGTAGTCTATCATTATGTCGGTTGGGCAGTGTCCATGCCGTTGCAGGTGATGGCGCTTTATTTCATGGCGGGCAGTGCGGGGCGGCTTGGAGCCGGGCTGTTTTGGCGGCTGGTTTCTGTGTCCGTTCTGATGGTGTTCGTGCGATACCTCGGTGAAGGCGCGTTCATGAACCCAACACTGGCGTTTTTGCTCGGCCTTGTGTTCTGGCTGTACATCTTGGGCGAACTGTATTTCGGCCGCATGGATGATGTTGTCCGGCAAGCACCGGGCGATCATCTACGACGTGGCTTTTTCTGGCTGCGGTTGATTGCGACATTGGGCTGGGCGATCTATCCCTTGGGCAATTTTCTGACGGCATTTGCGGGCATAGTCGATGATGGCAGCCTGTCTGTGGCGTATAATCTTGCAGATATTCTGAACCGTATGGCGTTTGGGGTGGCCGTTCTGGCAACCGGCGCGCTGTTGCATGACGAGGTGCGCCGTGTCTGACGCGTTCGCAATCCAACCCCCTGTTATTATTGAAGGAGCGCTTCCATGAAGGGTGCAGACGTTATCGCCATTATCATTCTGGCTGCCATCGTTATTGCCGTGGCCGCCTACTTGCTGCACTGGCTCTATCGCCGGTCTACCAAGGATGTCAGTTTCGTGCGTACCGGCTTTGGCGGGGAAAAGGTTGTGATGGGGGGCGGCGCTTTGGTGTTGCCGATCTTGCACGATCTGACCGAGGTAAACATGAACACCCTGCGGCTGGAGGTAACACGGGCGCGGGAAAAATCGCTGATCACAAAAGACCGAATGCGCGTGGAACTGACCGTGGAATTCTACGTCCGCGTGGCACCGAATACCGAATCTGTCGCAACCGCCGCACGGTCGCTGGGCAACCGCACGATGAATGCGGAGCAGTTGAAAGACCTGATCCAGGGGAGGTTTGTCGATGCAATGGGCGGCGCTGCGGCAAAGATGACGCTGGAAGACATTCACGAAAACCGATCAGCCTTTGTGAAAGAGGTCAAGCGCGAGGTAGCGGATTCTCTGGAATTGGACGGGCTGGAACTGGAGTCGGTGTCGCTGACATCGCTTGACCAGACCGATATCAAGCTGTTCGATCCTTCAAATACCTTTGACGCTGAAGGTCTGACACGCCTGACCGAACAGATCGAAAGCCGCAAGAAAAAGCGCAACGATATCGAAAAAGATACCGCCGTTGCGATCCGCGCTAAGAACCTACAGGCCGAAATTAAATCGCTGGAGATTCAGCGTGACAGTGAATATGCGCGCATGTCGCATGATGCCGAAGTGTCAATCCATCGCGCACAGCGCAAATCGGAAATCGCGTCGGAAAACGCGGTGCGTGAACGCGAGATCGAGGAAGTGAAACTGCGCGAACGCGAAACGGTGGAACGCACGCGCATCACCATGGAACAACAGATCGAGACGCTGGAGATCAAGCACCGCGAATCGGTGCAACTGGAAGAGCAGAGCCGCGAAATAGCGGTATCGCTGAAATCCAAAGAGCGGTCTGAAGCACAAGCAGGGGCCGAGGCGGCGCGGGCAACGATGGTTGAAGCGCAGGAACGTGTGCAGACTATCCGGGATACCGAAATCGCCAATCGGCAAAAAACGATTGAGATGATCGACGCTGTGCGGGTGGCCGAGGCATCAGCGGCGGGTGTGCGCATCATGGCCGAGGCGGAAAAGGCAGCGGCGCAAGACCATGCCGATGCCGACCGGATTGCCGTGGCCGCCTTGGAGGAACGCCTGCGCGTCGAAAACGCTGGGCGGGAAACGGCTAATACAGCCGAAAACCTACGGTCCGATGCAAGCCGCAAATCAGCGCTGCACAAATCGTTGGTGGAGCGGTTGCCCGAGATCATCCGGGAAAGCGTCAAACCGATGGAGCGGATCGAGGGCATCAAGATCCTCCATGTCGAAGGCTTGCCGGGACTATCTGGTGCGACGGACGGCGGCGGTATGAGCGACGGCGGCGACGGGCCGCGCGATGGCAATCTCGCCGATCAGGTGGTCAGTTCCGCGTTGCGCTATAGGTCACAAGCGCCGTTCGTAGATACGCTGTTGGCAGAAATCGGCATGTCCGGCGATACGATTCACCGCAGCCACACGCTGCAGGATCTGTCAAAGATCGTCTACACCGAACATGCGGCGCCAGAGGCGGCCTCTAAGACAAAATCCGGAAAGTAACGGCAGAGCCGGGGCGAAGAAGCGCCCCAGATGTCATGCAGTCTTGCCATACGGTCTGAGTTCCAAGGAAATAAAGTCATGCCCACATCCCAGCACATTGAGCGCGGCATTCTGGTTTTTACGATCTGGGCCAGCCTTGGCTTTCTGGGCCTTGGCATCGTCCTAGAAGGATTTGCCCGCGATAGCTGGCCTCTGTCTGCCTGCGGGGTGGGCGTGATCGTGCTGGCGTTCGTAGCACATATCATTGTGAACGGCGTGTGTGATACCGGGTTTACCCAAGGCGAAGCTCTGCTAGGAATTGGCACTTACGGGTTTCTCGGGCTGGTATTTATTGCGTCGGCCTTGTTCGGGGATATTAGCATGCCCGACCTTTATTCTGGGCTGACCTTATTTGGCATGCTTGCAGCCGGGTTCCTGGCCTACCTTGCCACGCGCCATGGTTTGCGAGGGGCATTCTCCAGGTTTCACATGAAAGGCGATGACATGAGTTTTGGCGCGGGGCGCAGGCCATGATCTGGCTACCGCTTTACGGGCTGTTTTATGCGATGGTCACTCTGTACTGGGCGCGGATCGCGGCGCAGCAGAACGGCGATTACCAGACCTTTTTTTCGACGGCGCATAGCCTCGCACCTTGGGTGTCGGCACTGGTGTTGGCCGGGGCCAGCCTGTCTGGCTGGGCCATCTTTGGCGGTGCAGATGAGATTGCACAGCGTGGCTTCGGCCTTTCGGCGATGCTGCAGGCGGGGATTGTGCTTGCGCTGCCGGGGGTGCTGTTTTTCAAGCGGCTCTGGTTCGTAGGCCAACGGCTACAGCTTTCATCGCAGGCTGAAATGCTGCGTATGTACTATGGGTCTGAATTTTTGGTGGTGTTTTCCACGATTGTGGCAGTGTTGTTTGCGGTGGCTTTTGCCGGGCTGCAACTGCACGCCCTGAGCGGAGTGGTGCAGGCGTTGTCGGGCGGGGCTGTCACGGCGGCAGTTGCTGGCGTGGGGCTTGGCCTGTTGCTGTTTGGCTATGTGGTCATCGGCGGGATGCGGGCGGTGGGCTATCTGGGCGCGATGCAGGCCGTGCTTGCGGCAGCGGCGCTGGTGGGGTTTGCGGGGTTCGCGTTGATCGACATCGGAGGGTTTGGTGCGCTGAATGCAGGGCTTGCAGGGCTGGCCTCGGACCCGGCGCAGGGGGGGCGGTTCATGGTGGCCGGGGTCATTCAGTTTACAGAAGGGCTGGGTCGCCCGACTGGCGCGGTGTCTTCGAGCACGGCCGTCGCCAGCCTGTCCTTCGCCTTTGCGCTGATGGGTTTTCAGGCCAGCCCGCTGGCTGCCAAAATAGTGTTGTCCACCCGCAGTGCGCGTGGCTTTGCGGCGGGACAGACTTGGGTGATGGCCGGGGTGTTCGGTGGTCTGGTGTCGGTGGCGATGGCCTGCCTGGGGGCGGCGGCACTGGTGCGGCCGGGGCTGTCGGTGGGCGGGCTGCTGGCATCTGTATCACCATGGTTTGCGGCATGGCTGTTCATTGGTGCCCTTGCAGGCGTACAACTGATGGCAGGCCTCGGGCTGCTGACGGCGGGCGAGGCGCTGGTGCGCCACATCTATAAACCTTGGTTTCACAGCGCGCTTGACCGTAAGGCCACGGTGACGGTGACGCGGGTCGTGATCGGACTTTTAGTGTTGGTGTCGGTGGGGATGCAGATTCTGACCCCCGTTACCCTTTCCGTGCTGGGCGCGCTGGCCCTGCCATTAACGTTTCAGTTGTGGACGCCGCTTCTGGGCATGACGTGGCTGCGCTGGATCACACCACCCGCAGCCGTCACAGGCATTGGCTTTGGCATCGCAGGAGTTCTGCTGACGGAACCTTTCGGCTTTGCTGTGTTGTCGTTTCTTGGGCTTGATTTGCCTTGGGGACGCTGGCCGTGGACGATCCATTCGGCGGCTTGGGGCATGGCTGCGAACATGGCGGCGGTGCTGCTGATATCAGCTTTTACCCAACGGCGCGGGTTCGGTGCGGATGCGACCGAGGCGCGGCGGTTTCTGGCTGATACCCTGCGCACTAGCCCGCGTGCGAAGGCTTTGAGCGCAACCGCTTGGGCCGTGATGCTGGCATGGGGGTTTCTGGCAATCGGGCCGGGACTTGTATTTGGGAACGCGGCTTTTGTCGGGATGGACGGGCGCTGGCTGGTGGGCATGCCGTCGCTGTGGGCCTGG
This sequence comes from Paracoccaceae bacterium, assembly GCA_017854675.1. Taxonomy (GTDB): domain Bacteria; phylum Pseudomonadota; class Alphaproteobacteria; order Rhodobacterales; family Rhodobacteraceae; genus Sulfitobacter. Next base: position 13,957 of record JAFMHE010000067.1, read on the forward strand.
GGGCTTTTGTTCTGGGCGCTCGGTCTGGGGCTGATCTGGTTTCTGTCTTACAAGATGGAAATGGCCAGCCCTGTCGATACTGGCTTCCCCGCCTACACCCCGCCCCCCCGCCTGCGCCGCGATCAGCGCACCGCCGAGGCAGAGCGGTTGCGCGTGCTTGTGTTGACGGGTGCCGTTGCATTTTCGCTGATCGTGCTGACCGCGCTCAGCTTTGGTGGATAGGAGCAAGGCCATGACCCCCTTCGTGTTCAATACGACAAAATCGGTGCAGTTCGGGGCTGGTTCGCTGGCGCGGCTGGGCGATCTTGCTCGCGCCACGATGGGTGCGCGGGTGATGCTGGTGACCGACCCCGGAATGATGGCCACCGGCATCGTTGACCGGGCACAGGCAATATTGTTGGCGGCGGGGTTGGAGGTAATACTGTTTTCCGATGTTCAGCCCGACCCGCCTGAAGCCGTGATCCATGCGGCCACCGATGCCGCGATTGCGGCGGGTGCGCAGGGCGTAATCGGGCTGGGCGGCGGGTCATCGCTGGATGTTGCCAAGTTGGTGGCGCTTCTGGCGATGGGGCAGGAAACGCTGACGGGCATATACGGCGTGGGCAATGCCAAAGGGCCGCGCCTGCCGCTGATCCTGGTGCCCACCACATCGGGCACTGGGTCCGAGGTGACACCTATTTCCATTGTGACCACCGGACTTGCGGAAAAGATGGGCGTGGTGTCGCCTGTGCTGATCCCCGATTTTGCACTGCTGGACCCGGAACTGACCTACGGTTTGCCCGCGCATGTGACTGCGGCCACCGGCATTGACGCCATGGTCCACGCGATCGAGGCCTATGCAAGCGGGTCGACCAACAACAACCCCTTGTCGCGGATTCTGGCGTTGCAGGCGCTGCGGCTGATGGGCAGTGCTGTGCTGCGGGTAGTTCGGGACGGGGCCGATCATCAGGCGCGTGGCGATATGCTGCTGGGGTCGATGCTGGCGGGACAGGCGTTTGCAAATGCGCCGGTGGCGGCGGTGCATGCACTGGCCTATCCGCTGGGCGGGCATTTCCACATCCCGCACGGGTTGTCGAATGCGCTGGTTTTGCCACATGTGTTGCGGTTTAATTCGGTGACTGCCCCCGATGTCTATGCGGAAATGGCGCCACACGCCTTTCCGCATCTGGACGTGCTGCAAGGGCAGGAACGGGCCGCCGCGTTTTGCGAGGCACTGGCGGACCTGTCGCGCGACTGCGGCCTGCCTCAGCGATTGCGCGATATGGCGATCACGGCAGACTGGCTTCCGCGCCTTGCACGCGATGCGATGAATCAAACCCGGTTGCTGATCAACAACCCGCGCCCAGTGACCGAGGCTGACGCGCTGGCGATCTATACTGCCGCATTCTGACTGTGCAGGATACAATAATGACGTTGTTACTCAACGACCCTACCTGGTGGTGTCAGGCAAAAGCGAGCCATTGACTGTAAGGCTAATGAAGCTGCCCCTTATGCCCTTTCTTGCTGCCGGGAGCGTCTCGGGACAACTGGATGACGGGGAGAATAATCGTATGGATCTCATGAAGGTGATCTACGCAGTCCGGGATCGCGAGCCAGACATCCTCGAATGGCCGCTTGATGATCTGGGTCGCGAGAGTTTCAAGCTAGACCGCCTCGCCCCCGCAAACGGCTTTGCCCATCACGACGCTCACGATGCCCTCGGCGATGTGGAGGCGACGATCCATCTTGCCTCGCTCATTCGCAAGCACGCTCCGGCCGTCTGGGAGCAAAGCTTGATAAACCGGGACAAAAACGAAGTTGATCGACTGCTACGCGGCGGGCATCCGGTGCGCCTAATCGAACGATTTGGCGCCGCGCCGCCACGTTCATATTTTGGTGTTTATGCAGGCACTAACCCGCAAAACCAAAATGCAGTGGCATTTCTCGATCTGGATCTCTGTGACGGCGCCATCATTGATGTCGACGACCGAGAGCTAGCAAGAGCGGTTTCTGCATCACCCAAGATGATCCGAACGCTAGCTATCAATAAAGTCCCGAACGTCTTTCCGGTTGCGACCCCAAGCCGCGAGCACAGCGCCGTCGCCCAATTGGTGGCCGCGTGTCCGGATTTTCGAAA
>JAFMHE010000068.1:0-3699 GCA_017854675.1 Paracoccaceae bacterium
TCTAAAGGGAAGATTCCGCTTCCCGTCAAGCCAGCCCGCCGCGCGGGGGCTTTCATGCCAGACGATCACTTGAGCAGACCACAGGCCGTATGCGGGTTGAGCGGTATCCCCGGCGTGTGCGTCAATACCGCCTAGGTCGATGCCGCGTTTGAAAGGATAGCCGTTTTTTTGCAACCAGCATGTCGATTTCGATACTGCTGCCAGCCCGCTATTGCGCGACAAAACCACCGTCGACGGGAATGTTGGCACCGGTCACAAAAGACGCACGTCCAGAGCAAAGCCATACGATCAGGTCGGCGACTTCATCCGGTGTACCGATGTGGCCGATCGGGTGCAGCGGGTCCATCATCTGGTGGGCCGATTGGGCACCGGCTGTCGATTGCTCGGCCAGAGAGTCGAGCATGCGCGTTTCGATGCCTCCGGGGCAGACCGAATTCACGCGGATGCCCTGCTTGCCATACTCAAGCGCGGCATTCTTGGTCAGGCCGTTAACGGCATGTTTTGAGGCGACATAGGGCGAAAGGCCCGCAAACCCGACAAGGCCGGCAACCGAGGCCAGATTGACGATCGCACCACCGTCATTCTTTAGCATCTGGCTGATTTCCGCCTTGAGGCACAGGAAAGTACCCTTGGCGTTCACGCCCATAATCGCATCATAGTTGTCGTCTGGCTGATCAGCGAGTGGCGCGATCTTGCCCTCGATGCCTGCATTATTGCACGCGCAATCAAGGCGGCCGAATGTTTGGACGGTCTTCAGGATGAGGTTTTTGACGTCTTTGGCCATCGACACGTCTGCTTTGACAAAAATAGCCTCGCCGCCATTTTTCGTGATCATGGCGGTGGTTTCCTCACCCCCTTTGACATTGACATCCGAGACAATGACCTTGGCACCTTCCTGTGCGAATTTAAGCGCAGTTGCGCGCCCGATACCCGCGCCGGCACCTGTTACCAGAGCGACTTTCCCTGCAACTATCGTCATGATCTGTCTCCTTTGGATTATGGGCTGTGTCGCCTCAGGCTACCGCCATCCACATTTTTGGGATTGATAGAAATCAAAGCAGATGGTGGCTGCGGCACTCCGGCGTTCAGGCAGTTTTTCTAGGACAGCACCCCGACAAGCTGCCCGTTCATCTCAACGACTGGCGCGTCTGAGACCCTGTTATCCAACAACACCTTCATCGCATGAACCGAGACAGAGGCGGGGGCGGTGTCCAAAGGTTCACTGTGACGCGGGTTGATCAGATGACTGTAACGCCGACCGCCGTACAGATAGTTGTTGACGCGGTCGCCCGACGTCGCAAGCGCCTCGTCGTCCAATGCCAAGACGCGCTGCAACTCCGCTTGGCTTGTTTCCGGAATTTCGATACCCGCCCGCCATTACCGTCCCGCAGGGTACTTGTCGTGTGCCAATACCTCGCCATTGAAAGGTTCTGTATTGGTCGACGTCAGGGTGCCAGTTCCACTCTCTGCCACTTGCGCTACGTCCTAGTCAGCGTATGGCATGCTGGCCCATCCCAGCGTGCGGGTCTTTGCAAAATGCTGTGGCTTTATGATTTGTGGATGTCTTTCATCAAGCTACTCACGCAAGGTTTGCCTGTCTGCGGTGCAGAATCTTCAAGTCAGGACGGGTCAGTGATCAGCAGTTTTCCACTCGACCGGGGTCACGTAAACCATGCTCTCATCCACGCTTACCATCGCCTCGCCGTCTTGAATATTGACCTGCAATTTCATGGAGCGGCTTGCCAGTTTCGCCAGATCACCGGTTTCTTTTTCCGAAAGGTTCATGACCTGAAGATTGTCGAACCGGGTGGTGCTGTTTTTGATTTTGTCCCACCACACCTCAGCCGTCCTGCCGCCATAGCTGTAGACAATCACATTTTTGGCTTTGCCACAGGATTGACGCACAACTTTCTCGCTCGGCAGTCCCAGTGCCACCCACAGCTCCAGCTCGTCACTCAGGCTTTTGTGCCAAATGTCAGGCTCGTCATCCGTTGAAAGGCCCTTGGTCAGTTCCAACTGCTCATGCGCATTCAGTGCAAAAGCAAGAAGCCGGACCATCAGCCGTTCATCAGTCTCAGACGGATGTTTGGCAACGGTCAGTTTATGGGTCTCGTAATAGTGGCGATCCATGTCGGAAACGGAAAGCTCAACTTTGTAAATGGTGGCTTTCTGTGCCATTATCTGTCCTGAAATTGCAATGATAGGACTGCCTAATGCGTCTGGTCCCCTTGTGAAAGCGGATAAGGCAGGTTCCCCGAATTAAGCGGGCCATATAGGTGCCGCCAAGTTGTCAGGGTGATCCGGACTGGTTAGGGGGCTTCTTTCCAACCGCGCTTGTCGGTCACACTGATCGTTTCACGCTAGCATCGCAGCATTCACGATCTCTTAGACGGGCAATGGCGACGCCCCGATGAGGATGGGATGCAAGACCACAAGCAACCCGAAAACACCTGTCGCAATGCCAATCCGCACGGCAATCCCAATCCGGTTTGCCGGTGTCTGCAACAGCGGGCTTTGCCGTGTCTTGCGCAAGAGCGCGTGCCATTCAGATGGTCCCATCAGCCGTTTTTTGCGCCGGTCGATGATCCACCGACCCAATACCGCAAAGGACAGAAATACGCCAAACATGATCGCATGGGCCAAATCACCATTCGGCAGTAAGTGCAGACCGGCCCACAGGGCAATCGCTGCAAGCAACGGATGCCGCGATATGCGGACAATACCGGGCGTGGTCGGATCATAATCATCGTTGCGCGCGCCGCCGAAAGAAAACGGATTGGGGCGTCCGATTGCCAGTGCCGCAATCAAGCAAACGAAAAACATGCCAAAGAATACGATGTACCGCTGCCATAGGGTTTGTGACCAAAGCTGTTGGAAGGGGGCGTTTTGTGCTGCCCAAATGAGCGCGGTAAGCATGATGAGAGAAAGGAACGAATAGGCGACAGTAAAACCGGTTTGTCCAAGATGGCGCTGCAAGCGGGCTTTGACGACTGGCCGCACAGGCACCGAATGGGTAACAAAGAACAGTCCGAAAATAGCGGCGAAAGCAGACCAGCTCATCCTGATCCCTCAGGTTTTGGGGCGACCAGTAGTCTGCCATAGATTACAACAAACGCTGCAAAAGCACCAATCCAGAGGGTGCCGGATATTGCATAAAGCGGGTCTGCGTTTGAGGGCCAGATGCCGGCCGCGACCCTGCCTAGAACGGACACAGCGAGGCACATGAACATGACAACGCCCCCCGGTCCGGCGGTCAGCGTTTGTCCCGTATGCCCAAGTGTCGCCCGCGCCATCACGGACAATGTCATCAGCCCGAACGCACCCGCCATCCACAGATGTTGCGCAACGCCCGGTGACAACCAGTCAGGCAACAAGATTGCAAACCCTTCCACGATGGCGCCAAGCGGCACGAACAGATATCCAACATGCAAGACCCACAGCAACGGCTCTGTGCGCGCATGATACCCCTTCCACCGGGCCAGCCGTCGCAGGTGCAAAGCCCCTATGATCAGCAATGTGGCGCCTGCGGCATCTGAGATGGGCCACATCACCCAAAGAAATAACGCAAGTACCGTTGCCGCAAGAGTAATCCGGTCAAATCGTTGCATCGGCGGTGTCGGCAAGTCGGTTTTACCCGCTTTAACCAGCCAGTTGCGGGTGAAAGACGGGATGATCCGACCGCCGATCAGCGAAATCATC
>JAFMHE010000068.1:3947-15828 GCA_017854675.1 Paracoccaceae bacterium
GCGCCCCGCCACCCAAACACCGAATAGCCCTGCCAAACGCCAGCCTACAACCGGCAGCCGTCCGGTCCAGTTGGGCACCGCCGTCAATAAGAACCCTGCAATCACCGCACCCAGATACCCGAACAGGAATTCATGTGCATGCCATGAGACCGGATCAAGGCGTGTGGGCAGTGTGAGCAAACCGCTGAACATCAAAATCCAAAGGATCATCGCGGTGGCGGCCCATGTTGCACCAAACAAAAAGAACGGGCGAAAGCCGTAGGAAAACAGGGCCGGTCCAGTCCATGACCGCATTTGTTCTGAGGTTGTCATAGTTGTTTTCCCAAATTGACCCGTATCGTTTTTGTGACGTTTTCCTCCGCATCGTAGGTGAAGCGCACTTTCGTCCCGTCGTGCCAGAACGTCAGTCCGTGCGTGCCCGCGTCGATCGTGGGTTCGAGTTGGCTCAGATCAATTTTCATGGCTCGGATTTGTCCATCAGGGTTCGGATATGGCGGGCAAAGGCCCATGTGGCGGGCACACCGATCAGCGCGCCAAGTCCCAAAGACCATAAAGATGACAGGACCGGCAGGCCAATCCAGCTTCCCATCAGGGAGGCAAAGAAAACATTCGTCGCCATTGCCCCGGCTGCAAAGGGGTAGAGCACCAGCGCGATGGTGCGGGTGGACCAGCCTTGCTGCGTCACCGGCGCGCGACCAGCCGTGCAACCACAACCAGCGCACCGATCAGCGCGAGCGAGGCTATGGCGAACCAAAATTCTGCCGTTGCAGATTGAGCTTGCGGGACGGGGCGGCTGTAGGCTTCTGCCAGTGCCGGGAAAGGCAGGGCGATTGCGCAGAAAAGGGCAAAGTGTTTCATTTCAGGTCTCCTGAGTAAGCTGTCGGTAAATGTCGGGAAGGGCGCGTGTGAGGCGCGCGGGATTGGGCAGCAGGGTAAATCCGCCGCGTCCAAAGATGCGTGCGAACCAGTCCTGACCATCCTCATCAATGATCACCCCGTGCAAGGTTTGACCTGCACGCCGCGCTTCACGCACAGCCATATGGCTGTCCTCGATCCCGTGTTGGCCTTCGTAATGGTCCAGATCGTTGGGTTTGCCATCGGTGAGAACGATGAGCAATTTGCGGGCGGCGGTCTCCTTGGCCAAATGCGCGCTGACGTGGCGAATTGCGGCTCCCAGGCGGGTGTAATGACAAGGCCGAAGGGCACCGATATCTCTTGTGACTTCTGCTGACATCGGTGCGTCAAAGCCTTTGCAGCGGGTTACAAACACGCGGTCGCGTTTGAGCGATGAAAACCCCCAGATGCCAAAACGGTCCCCCGCAGCGTCGATCCCGCCAGCGAGGGCCGCCAGTGTTTCACGCGCCACGCCAATCACTGAAGTCGCCCCGACGGCGGCCTCGGTCGAGCGGGAGGTGTCGATCAGGAAAGCCACCGCCAGATCACGTTCAACCTGACGTGAGGCTTGCCAGATGCGATCACTGCCTTGGCCCGTGGCTTGAATTTCGGCGCGGCTGGCGATCAGCGCGTCAAGGTCCAGTTCGGGCCCATCAATCTGACGTGGGCGTAATATCCGGCGCGGGTGCAATCCCTCGAACTGGCGGCGCACAGTGCGCATAAGACGCGGGTCAGGGGTGAACGGTGTCGATGTTGCCTGTGGCGGCGCTTCGAGAACGCGGCAGTGATCCTTCATGTAACTGCGGCTTTGGTGGTTCCATTCCGGGTAGGCAAACACTCCTGCCAAAGCCTCATGATCGGCATCGGCGGGCGACAGATCAAGGTGCAGAAGCAGGCGCGTCGCGGCGCGTTTGTCTACCTTGGACAGTGTAATTTCATCCTGATCATCGGCGGCTTTCTGGGCGTTTTCGTCGTCGTCATTATCCACAGAGCGGTTCAGGTTCATGGATTCCACCCACGACAGGATCGATTCAAAGCGGTGCAGGATAAAGCTGTCTTTGCGGTTTGCCTCGGCGCGGTCCTTGCGGATGCCCAGCTTGCGCTTTGTCATGGTCGCCGTAGCCGGTGGGGGGGCGTCTGTTTCAGTGGCTTCAACCGCCGCGTCACCTGTGGTTGGCAGGGCAAAGCGGAGCCAGATTGGCACGGGTTGGAACCGCGAATAGCTGCGCAGATTAGTGGCAGGGGCGGGGGTCACGGTGCAAATGCCGCTCAACTGGTTGCGAATTGCGCATTCCATCGCGGCCTCGGCAGCGGGCAATATCTGGGGCGCGCGCGCGTCAAGGATATGGCGGGCCATTTGTGTGTAGGCGGTGCGCAGACCCGCGCAGCGGGCATAGGCGCTGTCCCCGGCTACCGCATTGGCAGCGATTTGTGCGGCGTCAAAAGCCTGCGGGTCCATATCGCTGGAGGGTAGGGGGACCGCATCGGGGTCAGCGCATGCCGCCAGTGCGGTCAGCCAGAAATAGGCAGCGCGGTTCAGAACGGGATCGGGGAAATGGTCAATGACAGGCGGCAAACGCAGGCCACTGCCATCGAACAGGGCAACATAGTTTTTGTCCCGTTCTACGGCAACACGCCTGCGCAAACTGCGGCGGTGCTGGACAAGTTGTGCCGGTGCCTCAGACAACTCGACGCCTGCCGCCCCGCCCAAAGCACGGAACAATACAGAAAGGCTGGTGGACACATCGCGCAAGTTCACGGCGGCTTCTGGATAAGCGCGCGCTGCACCCATCCCTTCGGCCATGTCGTGCCACAGTTTGCCAACTGTCTCTTCCGGCTCCATCAAATCAAGGGGGTGCAGGTCCATGATATCTATCCGAATGTTGCGGCCACAAGGTCGCGCAGGGCCTGTTGGATATCCGCATCATCGCTCAGCGGCTCGATCACTGCCGCCTCAATCGCCGCATCAAAGGGCATGCCGGCATTGATCAACGTGGCCGCATAAATGAGCAGGCGGGTCGAGACCCCTTCTTCCAGATCCATGCCCGACAGGCGGCGGATCGCGCCGCCCAGTCGTACAAGGCCCGCCGCGCGCTCGGCGCTGATGCCGCTTTCTTGCGCCACAACTTTCGTCTCGATCTCTGGCTGTGGAAAGTCAAAGCTGATGGAAAGGAACCGCTGCCGCGTTGAGGGTTTCAGCCGCTTGAGGACGTTCTGGTAGCCGGGGTTGTAAGACGCCACCAGCATAAATCCGTCGGGGGCTTGCAGCTCTTCTCCGGTGCGGTCGATCATCAGGGTGCGGCGGTTGTCGGTGAGGGGGTGCAGCACCACGGTCACGTCTTTGCGCGCCTCCACAACTTCATCGAGATAACAGATCGCCCCTTCGCGCACAGCGCGGGTGAGAGGGCCATCGACCCATTCGGTCTCACCGCCTTTTAGCAGATAACGCCCGATCAGATCTGCCGCTGACAGGTCATCATGGCACGCCACCGTATAGAGTTTGCGTCCCGTCCTGGCGGCCATATGTTCAATGAACCGGGTCTTGCCGCAGCCCGTCGGCCCCTTCAGAAGAAGGGGCAGACGGTTGGCTTGGGCCATCTCGAACAGGGTACATTCCTGTCCAGTCTGGTGGTAGTTCGGTGCTGTTGCGAGGCGGGTCATATCGTTCATGGCCTATTCCCCCGCAATCGGTTGAGCCGGACCCGGTTCAATGATTTCGTCTTTGCGGATGACCAGTTGCGAATAGATGAACAACAACGCACCAAGCACGACAGCAATACCTGCACCAAAGCGCATGATATAAAAGATCGACAGACTATCCTGCACGTCCATGTAGTAGTCACCGACCACGCGCTGCATGTGGGTCTGGATGGTGCCCGCAAATGTCAGCACGAAGGTCATAAAGGCCATGCCGCCGGTCATCAGCCAAAAGCTGGCCATGTTCAGCACCTGATTGTAGGGTTGGCGCTGGCGCAGGATCGGCATCGCGTAGGTAAAGATCGCGAGGTTCAAAGCCACGTAAGCGCCGTAAAACGACAGGTGCCCGTGTGCGGCGGTGATCTGCGTGCCATGACTGTAGAAGTTGACCCCGTGCAAGGTGTGCAGGAAGCCCCAGACGCCCGCGCCAAAGAACGCAACTGTGCTGGACCCCAGTGACCACAGCAGGGCCGCTTTGTTGGGGTGGTTACGACGGCCTTTCCAGACCATGACAAAGGCGAACGACATCATCAGGAAAAATGGAATGACTTCGAAGGTGGAAAAGATCGACCCGACCCACTGCCAGTAACCCGGCAAGCCGATCCAGTAGAAGTGGTGACCGGTGCCAAGAATGCCCGAGAAGAGGGCGGTCGCAACGATCACGTAAAGCCATTTTTCGACCACTTCGCGGTCAACACCTGTCAGCTTGAGCAGCAAGAAGGCGAGGATGGCGGCCATAACAAGCTCCCAGGTCGCCTCGACCCAGAGGTGAACCACAAACCACCAGTACATTTTGTCCAAGCTGAGGTTGTCGGGGTTGATGAAAGCAAAGACCCAGAGGAGCGAGAGGAGCCACAGACCCATCAGCAACACGTTGGTGATTGCGGTTTTCTTGCCTGCCAGCACTGTCATCGAGATGTTGAACAGAAAGATGAGGGCGGCAACGAGGATACCGAATTTGACCCAAAGCGGTTGTTCCAGGAATTCGCGCCCCCCATGGATGCCCACAAGGTAGCTGCCGACAGCACCCAACGTGCCGACCATCAGGATGATCAGTTGCAGGTATGCAAGTTTGACCGAATAAATTTCGCGCTCCGATTCCTCGGGCACCAGAAAGTATGCAGCGCCAAAGAACCCCAGCAGTAGCCAAACGATCAGCGCGTTGGTGTGGATCATGCGGATGATGTTGAATGGTAAAAGCTCTGACAGAAAGTTGGGAGAGACGTAAATCCACCCTGCCAGCAGACCACCGAGCACCTGAATGGCAAACAGCGCCATCGCGCAGACGAAATAGGCGTAAGCGACTTTTTGTGTTTCATATTTCATGTTTATTTTCCTCCTCAACCCGCTTCATTTGGGGGCCAGCCCTGCGTGTCTGTTTGATCAGCCCACCGCAGAAATTCCGCCAAACCACGGATCTCCTCTTCGGTAAGGTTAAAATTTGGCATCTGGCGGCGGCCTTCGATGCCGCTGGGTTGTGCTTCCATCCAGCCTTGCAAGGTCTCGAACGCGCCTTCTGGGTCGTCCATAACGCCCCAACGGGTCATGACGTTACCTACCTCAGGGGCGAAATACGCGCCTTCACCGTGCAGTGTGTGACAGTTGATGCAGGAATTCCGCTCCCAGACATGTTTGCCAAGGACCACCTCGTCGGTCAGGGGCATGCCCGCCGTCGAGACATTGACAACATAGCGATGCGATTGCGCAGAGAGCACGATGAATATCACGACGAAGAAAAGTGATCCTGCGTAGAAAATATTTCGTGCCCGTGATTTCGTCAGGATTTCAGCCATCCCTCAGCCTCCATTTACAATGTGATGGAGGCAGCAATAACAGGAACGAAAGCCGCGAAGTTTGAGGTAGCACAACGTTTGATGCGATTGCGCTGCTAAGCTGAACTCCTGGTTAGAGAGGCCGTGACATGAGACACCCAGACATCGACGACCCGGATATGTCATTGGATGACCTGATGATCCTGTGGCCCTCAACGATCGGGGTTTTTCTACGTCACAGAATGCTTTGCATCGGGTGTCTGGTTAATCCGTTTCACACTGTCACTGATGCGTGTCGCGAATATGATCTGGAAGAGACGGCATTTCGCGACGAACTGCACATTGCCATAGACGCCTGATCATTCGCCGCTTAACAGCACCAGCCGGTGCGCATCGCACACAATGATTTTCTTGCGCTTGCTCAGCACCAAACCGTCCTTTTCCCAAGAGCTAAGCAGGCGGCTGACAGTATGCAGTGTCGTGCCTGTCATCTGGGACACATCCTGACGGGTGATCGGGAAATTAATCTCAATTCCTCTTTCCGTGCGTTCGCCGGATTGGTTGATCAGACGCAATAATGCGCGCGCGATGCGCTGCTCTACGTGTTGTGTGGCCATTTCCACGATGCGGGTGTTCATTTCCTGCACCCGGTTGCCGACAGTTTTATAGGTTTCTGTCGCAAAGCTGGGGTAGGTGGCCACAAACGGATGCCACAGCGAAACGGGCCAAGACAAAAACAGCGCCTCTGATGCTGTGACCGCACTGGCCGGGTAGGTATCGCGGCCCAATGCCGGGGCAATCCCGAACAACTGGCCTGCGGGAATATGCAGCGACGTCACCTGTTCCCCGCCCGGTGTGATCTTGACCACCCTTATTGTCCCGTCGAGCAACAAAAAGAAGCGGTCGGCTGAAACACCTTCTTCAAAAATAGTTTCGCCCTCATCGGCACGGCGGCTGACGGCCTGATCAAGGATTGCTCTGATCTGCGGCCGCTCCAACCGCGAAAACGGTGGCAATGGCGACAGGAGGCTTTCGTCAAGTTTGGGCATGGAAAACCTCGAAGAACACATTTGACCAGAGGTTAAAGGTATTTAGCACGCCGCGCCAGTAAATGGTCTGCAAAGCGCGTATCGGCACAAAGTTTGATGTTGCACAACGTTCGGTTCCGGAACGGCACTTAGGGATCAGTCAACAAACGCTGAAACTGGAAGGATACAAAATGTTTCGCACCTTGATGACATCCGCAGCCGTCATAATCGCACTTGGCGGTGCCGCAACCGCAGAAACCTTTGAAGTGAAAATGCTGAACAAAGGTGAAGCTGGCCGGATGATCTTTGAACCCGCCGCACTTCGCGTGGCCATTGGCGATACGGTCAAGTTTGTCGCCGTTGACAAGGGCCACAATGCCGAAACTGTCAAAGGTATGATCCCCGAGGGGGCCGACGCCTTTGGCGGCAAAATCAACGAAGAGATCGAAGTCACCCTGACAGAGCCCGGCTTTTACGGCGTTCAATGCAAACCGCATTACGCCATGGGCATGGTGATGGTGATTGCTGTTGGCGATGCAGATGCAGCACCCGACAGCTTTCTTGAAGGCCGCATTCCCAAGAAGGCAGGCGCGCGGTTCGAAGAAGCGCTGAGTGGTCTTTGACCAACCGGCATCAATGATCTCACAGACTATTAAATCCGTAGGAGAAAACCCATGACCAAGTTCATCAATCCCGGCCTTATGAAAACCAGCCGCCGCAATGTTCTGCGGGGATCCGTGTTGGCGGGTGCCGCCGCCATGACCGGCGCAGGTGTGGGCGCAATGACAGCGCCGCGCCGCCCTGACATGGCCAAGGCCAACACAACCTCTGCCAAGTTGTACAAAGCTGCAAGTGAGCAGGCCAAGGATACAACTGCCAAACCGGCTGACCTGTCTGGCTATACCCGCGTCAAACAGAACCTCGTCGCCCCGCCTTATGCGCCAGAGCATGAACAAGTCGCCACCGGCGGCCCCAAGATCATCGAGATCACAATGGAGACCACCGAGCGTCTGATGGTTGTGGACGAGGACACCGGTGCCTCGGTGTGGGCGCTGACTTACAACGGCTCTGTTCCCGGTCCCCTGATCATTTGCCACGAAGGCGACATGATTGAGTTGACCCTGCGCAATCCATCCGACAGCCAGATGGAGCATAACATCGACTTTCACGCCTCTACAGGTGCGCTTGGTGGCGGCGGTCTGACCCACGTCTATCCCGGCGAGGAAACCGTGTTGCGCTGGAAAGCAACCAAGCCGGGCTGTTTCACCTATCACTGTGCCCCCGGTGGCGCGATGATCCCGTACCACGTCACGCACGGTATGAACGGTGCGGTGATGGTGTTGCCACGTGACGGCCTCAAGGACCGTGACGGCAACCCGCTGAAGTATGACAAGATCGCCTACATCGGGGAGCAGGATTACTATCTGCCCAAAGACGAGGATGGTGAGTACAAGACATACGAACTTGCGGGCGACGACTATGGTGACAGTCTGGACGCGATGCGGACCCTCACACCGACCCACTGTGTGTTCAACGGTGCTGTTGGGGCAATCACTGGCGAAAATGCGATGAAGTTCAACGTCGGTGAAACTGTGTTGATGATCCACAATCAGGCGAACCGCGACAGCAGACCCCACCTGATTGGGGGCCACGGGAACTTTGTCTGGGAGACCTCTTTTAGCGACGCACCGTTGACCGGTCTGGAAACATGGTTTGTGCGTGGCGGCACCGCGATGGCGGCGATGTACACCTTTGAGCAGCCCGGCGTCTATGCCTACGTCAACCACAACCTGATCGAGGCGGCATTGCTGGGTGCAACTGCGCACTTTGTGGTCGAGGGCGCATGGGACAATGCGCTGATGGAACAGGTCGTCGCACCGCGTACCTTCGAGACTTGATTGCATTGATGGAATGAGAAAATGACCAAAGCGAAACCATTCAATGTTGCAAGTGGCATCAAGATCGGCATCGCTTTGGTCGCCTTGGCGATAGGGGCCTCGCATTATCTGCGGGGCCCTGAACCCACATCAGAACCGGCATTCCAAATTACCCCGGTTCGACTGAACGATGGCCGTGTTCTGAACGTCCAGACGCGCGAGTTGACGGTATCGCAATGGCAGGACTGTCACGCGGCAGGCCAGTGTTCTCTTGATTTGTCGTTACAATTGCAAGGCGTCGATTACCCTGCGACCGGGCTAAGTTTCACTGACGCGATGGAATACGCAAACTGGCTGAATAAGGCGACTGGTGGCAATTGGCGCTTGCCCACATTTGCCGAATGGCAAGAACTGGCAGCCGAGGTTCTACCCGAAAAACCTGACCCCATCTTCACCGATCCTTCGCTGACATGGGCGTCGACCTATCTGACCGAGGCCAACAGCATAGGCCGCAGCCTGCGCCCCAGCGGTGCCTTTACACCGACATCTCACGGCATCGAAGACCTGAACGGCAATGTCTGGGAATGGACCCAAGACTGTTATGCCGGGGCCAGCGATCAAGGCACCAAAATAAGCGCGGACCGCTGCCCTGCATTCATCATGGGGGGTGAGCACGAGGCGGTGATGTCTTACCTGGTCAGGGATCCTGCACGCGGCGGATGCGCCGTTGGCGCGCCCCCTGCACACCTTGGAATGCGGCTGGTCTCAGACGGCTGACTGCACAGTGTATAACACCAGATAGAACAATTAAATATCTGATGTTTATACGAAATACATGGCCCGGAATGTGCCGCGCTATACCAGCCATCCAACTGCTCCAGATTTTTCGAACGCGGTCGGTTCTGGGTGGTAAACAGCGTGGTTGGCGCCACTTGGTCCGGCCAAGGCTGTCTCCCTTTCCTTGCATTGACTAAGCAACAATCTGAATTCCTAGGCTCTTAGGGCTACAGTTCGGATGCAATTGTCACCGAAATGCTGGATTCCTATTCTGCTGCGCTTCGGGAACTCGGCTAGGCGCGCCTTCTCGTTACAGGTGGCCGGTTGAACAATCGGGCGGAGGTTGCACCCCAACCACTGCGCCGACGAGAATGTGGAATGGACAGGTTCAAGTCGGCAACTCTCGCGCCGCAGCTTTCCCATTGCGGCCGTTGGTTAATCTTGCCGCATTTCAGCGGAATAAACGTCAGGTAGGGGATAGACCGCACTTGGAGGCATCTCCTGTCACAGCGCGATTTTACCAACAGTCCAAAAAGCAATCAGATCAGTTCAAAACGCGCAATTCCTGCCGCGGCGAGTTCATCGTCGAGATTGTGATTGGTAAGGATGTCGATCACTTGTGCTGCGGTGTTTGGTGATGCGGCGTTCCGAAATACCGACATGTCGATATGTGTCCCAAGATGTTCCGGGAATATCGCTACGGGAACTACTCCTGGCGTGGCAATCACTGTTGTGAGAGGGGCAATCGCAAGCTCGTATTCGCCGGTCGCGACCGATACTGCAGGCACGCCCCCAGCCATCGCATGACTTTGGGGCAAGACGGAGTCAGTCAGCCCCATGCGTTCCATCACATCCAGATAGGTGCGTCCGCTCGTCCCAGCGCCTGTATAGGCTATGCTTTTTGCGCTTCGCAGGAGCGCTTCGATACCATGCGAGTCCGCTACTATTTGGCCATGCGCCCTGCCTCTTCGCGCAACCGCAAGTGAGACCCGCCCGAAAGCACGGTGACTGCCGCCGTCCGCAAATCCATCATCGATCAAGGTCTGCGCGTAAGATGGATTGGTCAGGCCGATGTCATAAGGCTCGCCCGCTCTGATACGTTCCGGTATCAGTGGGTTAAGCTCAACTTTCTGTATGACCTGCACGCCTGTCTGGGCTGCGACGCGCGGCATGAGGCGGTCCATGACAGCCCCGATCGCCGCAGGAACGAACATGCGCAATATAGTCGGCATACAGAAGCTCTCCCCGGGACCCGCCCGCGCTGTGGCCCCACTCCTAAACGTAATCGTTTGGTGACCGGCACGCCCGTTTTCTGTGGTGTCAATTGGGGCTCACAGCCGACCTCGAATGCGGCGCATCATTACATGATATGTTGCAGTGTCAACGTTGGGTTGTCGATTTGGGAGGGCGCGGCGGATCGGAGGAATTATCATGCAAACACCAGACTTACCGGCCATTCGTACATTTCGACCTGCCTGGAACAGGGGCCGCATCGTCGGCCAGAAACGACTGCCAAAGCCCAAACCAGTCTGGGCGATCAACAGCAACCTGCGCGCGGCCCAGCTCTTGATGGGTCACACCAAGATGGACAGCACGGTCAGGTAACACGGCGTCGAACTTGAGGATGCTCTTACGATTGCAGAGTCCATTGAAATCTAAAGATCTGGGCTGACTTCACGGACGGCCCTTCGCGGATTTTCGCGCTGGATCAGCATGTTGTAACGGGGCTCGTTATTGCGGCCATTCGCTGCGACTCCGAAATAATTCGGCACGTGAGATCACTCGATACAGACTGCGTTTATCTGGTGGGAGATTTGATGTCGCTTGCTTGCCTAGGATGGATGCTTGCGGAAGTAGCGGTCGTAGGAGCGGTAGTTTTGCGCGAAGTATCTTGTCTCTGCTGTTAACTCGGCGCAGGCTGAAAAGGAACGTGCATGGAGAAAACTGATGCCAATCATAAACCGTTTTGCCGAAATGCTGCCGGAAATTTCAGCGTGGCGGCGTGATATCCATGCCAATCCCGAATTGCGTTTCCAAGAGCATCGCACAGCGGCGTTTGTGGCAACGAAATTAAGGGAGTTTGGCTGTGACGAGGTCGTCACCGGCTTTGGCGAAACCGGTGTGGTCGGCGTGATCCATGGCAAGTCTGGCGCTTCGGGCAAAACCATCGGTTTTCGCGCTGATATGGATGCGCTCCCAATCCAAGAGGCAACCAACTTGCCACACGCGTCGACTGTTCCGGGGAAAATGCATGCCTGCGGTCACGACGGGCACACATCAATGCTGCTTGGGGCCGCCAAATATCTGGCAGAAACACGCAATTTTAACGGTAGGGTTGTGTTGGCCTTCCAACCCGCCGAAGAAGGTGGAGGCGGCGCCCGTGCCATGATCGACGCAGGTTTGATGGAGCGATGGCGCGTCGAGGAAATCTATGGAATGCACAATATGCCCGGAATTCCGGTCGGTGAATTCGCGGTGCGCACCGGACCCCAGATGGCGTCGCCGGACAAGTTTGAGATCATGGTGCGCGGCACAGGGGGCCACGGCGCTATGCCACACAAGGGCGTGGATACGACATTGGTTGCGGCGCAGATCGTTGTTGCACTGCAGTCCATCGCGTCACGCAACATCAATCCAATGGACAACGTCGTGGTGTCGGTTTGTGGCTTTCGTACTGAAACGGACACCTACAACGTGATCCCTGACAGCGTTCACATGCGCGGCACAGTCAGGACATTTGAGCCTGAGGTTCAGCGCCTTGTGCGTGCCCGCATTGATGCGTTGGCAACAGCGACAGCCGCTGGTTATGGGGCGGTAGCGGAGGTAATCCATGTCT
>JAFMHE010000069.1:0-11659 GCA_017854675.1 Paracoccaceae bacterium
TGTGGTCGATGTACCGGGAGGAGAAACGCTAATGTTCCCCACCCCTCTCGAAAAACGCCCCGCATCGGCGAAGACGGTCTACCAGATGGTGCTGCCCCTCGCGCTGATCGCATGGCTGCTCCCCCTGCTCGCGGTGGCGGTGTTCTCGGTCAAACCAGCCGCTGACTTCACCAACGCGAACTACTGGGGCATGCCATCGTCGTTTGATTTCTTTGAAAACTACGGTCAGGTGTTCTTCAACTCCGACATGCCGCGTTATTTGCTGAACTCAGTCTTTATCACCGTGCCCACCGTGATCGGTGCGGTAACGCTGTCTGCAATGGCGGGTTTTGCGTTGGGGGTGTACCGGTTCAAGGCGAACATCTGGATTTTCTTCATGTTCGTTGCAGGCAATTTTGTTCCGTTCCAAATCCTGATGGTCCCCGTGCGTGACCTGACGCTTGAATTGGGCCTCTACAACACCAAAACTGGCCTCGTTCTGTTCCACATCGCGTTCCAGACTGGCTTTTGCACGCTATTTATGCGCAACTTCATCCGCGCTTTGCCGTTCGAGTTGATCGAGGCCGCGCGTGTCGAAGGCATCTCGGAAATCCGTATTTTCTGGTACGTCGTGCTGCCCTTGATGAAACCCGCACTAGCGGCGCTGTCGGTCCTCATATTCACCTTTATCTGGAACGATTATTTCTGGGCCGTGGTCCTGACCCAAGGACCGGAAAGCCAGCCTGTCACCGCAGGCATCACCGCGTTCAACAGCCAGTTCCGCGCCATGTATCATTTGATGAGCGCAGGCAGCATCGTGGCGGCATTGCCCCCTGTCGCGATGTTCTTTCTGATGCAGAAACACTTTATTGCGGGCCTCACACTGGGCGCTGTAAAATGACTAAAGCATGGCGGCTGGACGGGCCGCAGCAAACGCTGGTTCTGTCCTCGACAAAGGGGCGTTGCCCACAGGTGATCTATTGGGGGCCGCCCCTGCCCGAGGCCGAAGACCTGACCGAGCTTGCAGCCGCTGGAACGCTGGATATCACCGGCGGGATGCTGGACGAGAACCCCGATCTGTCGATCTGCCCAGAGGCTGCGCGCGGTTTCCCCGGCCAACCCGGCATGATCCTGCGCGACACAGATGGCGCACCGATGCTGCCCAGTTTTGCCCTGCGCGATGTAGCGCAAAGCAAGAACGCGCTGGTCATCACCTGCGAGGCCACGCACCACAAGCTGACCTACACGGCGCAGATCACGCTGAACCCGGAAACCAACATCATTGCCCTGACTGCCGCCCTGAAATCAGACCGGCCCATTCATCTGCAATGGCTGGCCGCACCGGTGATGCCTGCGCCACAGAACGCCGATGACATGATCGACTTTGCTGGCCGCTGGTGTGGTGAATTCCAACCCGTCCAAACGCCGTGGGCGGCAGGCATCCGCATGCGCGAAAGCCGTCTAGGTCGCCCGGATCATGCGCATTTCCCCGGCCTGATCATTCCGTGCCGTGGCGCGACCAACACCCAAGGCGCCGCCTACGCATGGCACTACGGCTGGTCCGGCGGGCAACGCATGATCGCCGAAGAACTGCCCGACGGGCGTCGTCAAATCCAGTTCGGCAATGCCGCAGACACCGAACACGCCGCTGCAACAGAATTTGCCACAGCGCCCCTTTATGCGGTGTATTCCGCGCAGGGTCTGAACGGTTGCGCGGTCGCATTCCAACGCCACGTGCGCGACATGCTGGTGCCATGGGCCAAACCGGACACCCCACGCCCCGTGCATTACAACTGCTGGGAAGCGATCTATTTTGACCATGACGTCCCCAAACTCAAGGACATCGCAACACGTGCCGCCGCATTGGGCGCAGAGCGGTTCGTGTTGGATGATGGCTGGTTCGGGCAGCGCGATGACGACACATCATCATTGGGCGATTGGGACATTGATCCGCGCAAATACCCCCAGGGCCTCGGCCCGCTGATCGAGCATGTTCAAAGCTTGGGCATGACGTTTGGCATATGGTTTGAGCCCGAAATGGTGAACCCGGACAGTGACCTAGCGCGCGCGCACCCCGACTGGATACTCGGGCCAGCCGATCAAACCATGGGCCGCCAGCAAATGGTGCTGAACATGGCCCTGCCCGAGGTGCGTGCCTATCTTTATGACTGCATCGCGACCGTGCTGCGCGCACATCCAGTTGACTACATCAAATGGGACCACAACCGCGTGCTGCCCATGCCGGACGCGGCCCAGACCCGCGGCACCTATGCTCTGCTGGACCGGTTGCACGCCGACTTTCCTAAGGTGGAGATCGAAAGCTGTGCATCGGGCGGCGGGCGCATCGACTTTGGCATTCTGACGCGTACCCAACGGGTTTGGCTATCCGACAGTAACGATGCGCTGGAACGTCTGACCATGCAGCACAACGCGGCGCTGTTCCTGCCCGCTGCCGTCACCGGCAGTCACGTCGGTCCGCGCCATTGCCATACGTCGGGGCGCACGTTGGACATAGAATTCCGTGCGTGGGTTGCCGCCCAGCGTCATATGGGGTTCGAAATGGACCCGCGCGAGTTGGACGACCATGAGGCCGCAGTGTTGCGCGATGTCACCGATTGGTGGAAGACCAACCGCGACTGGATGTATAGCGCGGACATCCTGCGGCTGGATGCATCAGATCCTGCCGTGATTGCCGAAGAACAATTGGCCGCTGACGGCAGCCGTTTCGTCGTCTTCGCAGGCAAAACGCGCAGCTCTGCGCAGATCGCACCGCGCCCCTTGCACCTGACCCGTCTGGACCCTCAGGCACGCTACGAAATCTGGCTGCGCAACCGTGGGTCGGCCAAGGGCTTGTCACGCGGGGCACTTGCCCTCAAAGAGCGCAGCATCAGGATAAGCGGCCAAGCCTTGATGCACCACGGCGTTACCCTGCCATGGAGCTTTCCTAACACCATCTGGGTTCTTGAAGGCCACCGACTATAACCCCAATCTCCCCCCTGCAGAAGATGAGAACCCAAGCATGACCCAAACAGCCACATTCCACGACCTCGAAGGTAAATCCGTCTACATAACCGGCGGCGGATCTGGTATTGGCGCGGCTTTGACCGATGGTTTTATGGCGCAAGGGGCCAAGGTTGCGTTTATCGGACGCTCGGACGCAAATGCCTTTGTTCAGGAAATGACATTAAAGCACGGTCGCAAGCCGTTGTTTTTGCAAGGCGACATTACAGATACCGCCCAGTTGCAAGCAACCATAGCCCAAGCCGCCAAAATGCACGGCGACATTGACGTGCTGGTTTCAAACGCCGCGAATGACAAACGCCATACCATCGCCGAGGTCACACCCGACATGTGGGACGACCTGCTGGCGATCAACCTCAAGGCCTATTTCTTTGCCGCCCAAGCGGTCGCGGCCAAGATGCAAAAACGCGGGTCGGGCGCAATTATCAATTTCAGTTCCATCAGCTATATGATGGGCAATGGCGGCTATGCTGCCTACACAGCGGCGAACGGTGCGATTACCGCAATGACGCGGTCGCTGGCCCGCGATTTAGGGCCTGACGGCGTGCGCTGCAACGCATTGGCACCGGGCTGGGTATTGACGCAAAAGCAGCTTGATAAATGGGCAACCCCCGAAGGACTGGCAGCCCATCTGGAGCGGCAATGCCTGAAAACCCATCTGGTGCCGCAGGACATTGTGGACGCGACGCTTTTCCTTGCCTCGGATGCCAGCCGCATGATGACGGGGCAATGTATGGTTGTAGATGGCGGCGTGGTGACGACAGGATGAACGCCGCGTTGAGTGACAGGGTTGCGCCTGACTGGATCGCACTGGACTGGGGCACCAGCAATCTGCGCGGCTGGGCGATGCGCGGCGGTGAAGTCCTGGCCACCGCAAACTCCACCGCGGGCATGGGCACGCTGACGCGCGCCGGTTATGCGGATGCTCTGGCCACGCTGATCGACGGCTGGCACGTCGCCCCCGGCACACCCGTGGTCGCCTGCGGTATGGTCGGTTCGCGCCAAGGCTGGTGCGAGGCGCCCTACCGCGCCGTGCCCTGCACACCAATGAGCAGCCAGATGACACCGGTCAATGACACCGCACTGAACGTCCACATCATCCCCGGACTGCGGCAGGTCACCCCTGCGGACGTCATGCGCGGCGAAGAGACCCAGATCGCGGGTTTTCTTGCCTTGAATGATGGTTGGGACGGCGTGATCTGCCTGCCCGGCACCCATACCAAATGGGTCCAAGTGAGCGCGGGTGAGGTAATCAGCTTTCAGACCTACATGACTGGCGAAATGTTCGCGTTACTGTCGCAGGCATCGGTTCTGCGTCATTCGGTTCAGGGCGACGGCTGGGATAGCCAAGCCTTTGACAACGCTGTGGAAGAAGCCTTGACCAAGCCCGAAAAGCTAGCCGCGCGGTTGTTTTCAATAAGGGCCAGCGATTTGTTGGAAAACACGCCCCCCGATACCTCGCGTGCGCGGCTGTCAGGCCTGTTGATCGGGGCGGAACTGGCTGCATCCAAACCCTATTGGCTGGGCACCAACATCGCCATTCTAGGGGCTGCCGAAACTGCCCGACACTACGGGCGCGCCCTGCAAACCCAAGGCGCCGCTGCCACCATCGCTGATGCCGCGAGGATGACCCTTGCAGGTCTGACCGCCGCATACCGCCAGATGAAAGATACCATATGACATTGCCCTTGATTGCCATTCTGCGCGGTGTGACCCCGCCCGAGGCCCCCGCGATTGCCCAAGCACTGATCGACGCAGGCATTACCACAATCGAAGTGCCGCTGAATTCGCCCGATCCGCTCGATAGTATTGGCGCACTGGCGCGGGCCTTTGGGACAGAGGCACTGATCGGGGCGGGCACCGTGCTCAGCACAGCCCAAGTGGATGCGGTGGCGGATGTCGGCGGCAAGCTGATCGTATCGCCCAATTGCAATGTGGATGTCATCCACCAGACCAAGGTGCGTGGGTTGCACAGTTGGCCGGGGGTGTTCACCCCGACCGAGGCCTTTGCCGCCCTCGATGCGGGCGCAGACGGTCTCAAACTGTTTCCCGGCGCAATGGCTGGTCCGGGCGGATTATCCGCGATGCGCGCCATTCTGCCCCCCGGCACGCTGGTCTATGCGGTCGGCGGTGCGGGCGTCTCAAATTTTGGCGACTGGATCGCGGCATCTGCGGACGGGTTCGGCATTGGGTCGGCGCTTTATCAACAGGGATTGTCTGCAGCAGAGGTCAAAGCCCGCGCCATCGAGATTGTCGCGGCCTACAAGGAGGCCATCGCATGACCCCGTTCGACCCAACCATCTGCACCTTGGGCGAAGGCCCGCTGTGGCACCCCCAGCGCGATGAACTTTTCTGGTTCGATATCACCGGCAAGGCGCTTTATGCGCGCAAGGACGGGGCGACGCGGCAGTGGCGTTTTGACCGTCATTTTTCGGCTGCGGGTTGGGTAGATAAGACGACGCTGATCATCGCCTCGCAAGACGCGCTGTGGCGGTTTGACATAGAGACGGGTGGCAAGGACAGGATTTGTGATCTGGATGCTGATAACCCCGTGACCCGTTCCAATGACGGTCGGGCCGACCCTTGGGGCGGTTTCTGGATCGGCACAATGGGCATCAACGCAGAGAAATACGCAGGTGCGATTTACCGCTACTACAAAGGTGAACTGCGCACATTGTTCACCGGCATCACCGTCAGCAACACGATCTGTTTCGCACCGGATCAAAGCTGCGCCTACTATTCTGATACGATGAGCCGCCGGATCATGCAGGTGGCACTGGACCCTGCCACGGGATGGCCAACCGGTGCATCCGGGGTCGCGATTGACCTGCGCGAGGCGGGTCTGAACCCTGATGGCGCGATTACGGACGTGGATGGCAACCTTTGGGTGGCGTGTTGGGGGGCCGGGATCGTTTTGCAGATCACACCCGCAGGCACCCAACTGCAGCGTATTTCTGTGCCTGTGACCCAACCTTCCTGCCCCGCGTTCGGTGGTCCCGATTTCACAGACCTCTATGTGACGTCAGCGACCCAAGGGTTGAGCGCCGGGACACTCGCGGCCCAGCCCCTGAACGGTGCGACCTTCTGTATCGAGGGCGTGGCAAAAGGGCGGCCTGATCCGCGCGTGATCCTTTGAAGCGCGCGTTGGGGGTTTGCTACTACCCCGAACACTGGCCCGAAGATATGTGGGCCCGCGACGCCACCCGCATGGTCAAGGCAGGCATCACATGGGTGCGCATCGGTGAATTCGCGTGGTCGCGTCTGGAACCACAACCGGGTCAGTTCGACTTTGGCTGGCTGGATCGTGCCATTGCAGCGTTGGCAGAGGCAGGCTTGAAAATCGTTCTGGGCACCCCGTCCGCCACCCCGCCACGCTGGATGCTGGCGCGGTTTCCCGACATGCTGGCCCATGATGCGACAGGCCGGGCGCGCGGGTTCGGATCGCGCCGCCACTATTGCCACAGCCATGCCGGGTACCGTGATGCCGCCGCCGATATGTGCCGCGTTCTGGGCCGCCGCTACGGGCGCGATCCCCGCATCCACGCATGGCAAATCGACAATGAATACGGCTGCCATGATACTGTGATCAGCTATTCGGATGCGGCCCGTGACGCGTTCCGCGACTGGCTGGCGCAGCGCTACCAAAGCATTGATGCGCTCAACACTGCGTGGGGTAATGTGTTCTGGTCGATGGAATACGCACAGTTTGATGACATCGACCTGCCCAATCTGACAGTAACTGAGCCGAACCCCGCGCATGTACTGGCCTTCCGCAGATTTGCGTCCGATCAGACCGTTGCATGGAACGCGGCCCAAGTGCGCGCCTTGCGGCCCCTGACCGATGCGCCGCTGATCCACAATTACATGGGCCGTGTGTTGGAGTTTGACCATTTCAAACTGGCCGCTGATCTGGATATCGCGTCTTGGGACAGCTACCCTATCGGTTTTTTGTCGGACCGGTTGGAAGCGGATGGCGATCATAAGAAGCGCTACCTACAGCAGGGTGATCCTGACATGCAGGCGTTTCACCACGATCTATATCGCGCGATGAACAACGGGCGTTGGTGGGTGATGGAACAGCAGCCCGGTCCGGTGAACTGGGCCCCCTACAACCCTGCGCCCTTGCCCGGCATGGTGCGGCTGTGGTCATGGGAGGCCTTCGCCCATGGGGCCGAAGTGGTCAGTTATTTCCGCTGGCGGCAGGCCCCGTTTGCCCAAGAACAGATGCACGCCGGATTACTGCGCCCTGATGATGCGGCGGCCGAAGGGCTGGCTGAAGCGCGCCAAGTGGCCGAAGAACTGGCGGCGATGCCAACCGTGGAGAATGCCCAGGCCCCGGTTGCGTTGATCTTTGATTATGCCTCGGACTGGGCGTGGAAAACACTGCCGCAGGGGGCCGATTTTGACTATTTCCGTTTGGTGTTCGATGCCTACCGCGCGTTACGCCGCAAGGGGGTGTCGGTCGATATTCTGCCCGGCACGGTGCAGGACTTGGCGGGATACAAGCTGGTACTGGTCCCCGGCCTTGCCACGGTGCCGGACGGCTTGCGCAGCGCTATGGCAGACAGCAGGGCGCCTTGCCTGATCGGGCCACGGTGTAATCTGGTGACCGATGAGCTGGGCGTTTCGGTCCCGTTAGGCCCTAACCTGCCCGGTCTGGACACCCGCGTGGTGCGTGTCGAAAGCCTGCCGCCCGGCGTGGCGCGCCCCGTTGCGGGTGGCGGCGCAGTTGTGCATTGGGCCGAGACACTGCAAGGCACGGCCGAGGTCACTTTGACAGGCGCCGATGGCACAGCCGTGATGGTCCGCGCGGATCATCTGCATTACCTTGGCGGATGGCCTGATGCGGATTTATGGGACCGGATATTGGTTACTTTAAGTACGCAAGCAGGTCTTGATCTGGTTACATTGCCCGAAGGGTTGCGCCTGCGCGATACTGGCAGCCACCGCTTTGCGTTCAACTACGCGGCCACAGCCGTAACGTGGGAGGGGCGCACGTTGGAACCGGCCGGCGTGGCGTGGTGGCCGACATAAGGGTCAGCCCCGAGACGGTGACGGTCCATCGTGATCAGTCAAATCTTCAAGCAAATCCAGAAGTGTTTCCAATCGTTTGGCACCAAACCGGCTTTCCAGCTCCAGAAATATCTCGCGGCTGGCAGCAGCGTGATCGGTGATCACTTGCAGCCCCTTGCCGGTCACGGTGACGATGGATTTGCGCCCGTCGTTTTCATCGGCGGCACGGGTCAAAAGGCCCTCACCCTCCATCGCGCGCAACATCCGCGTCAGGCTGGGCAACAGCAGACAGGCGCGTTCGGCCAGCGCCGTTTGCTCCATCGGGCCAGCTTCGGCCAGCACCCGGATCACGCGCCATTTCTGTTCTGATATGCCGCTTTTCGACAACATCACCCGGATCGGCGCCATCACCGTTTCACGCGCGCGCAGCAGTGCAATCGGCAAGGACCGGTCGGTGCGGCGCAGCTGAGCGGGGTCATTCGTCATTGACAAAACATCCAAATATACTTAACAAAGCAAGTACCACATTGGGAGCGGTTATGCCACATTTCCATATCGACTATTCCCCCAATCTGGAAGACCGCATGGATATCCTTGCATTTTGCACCCTGCTGCGCGACGCCGCGATGCAAACCGGCGTCTTCCCGCTGGCGGGTCTGCGCATCCGCGCCACGCCTGCCACGTATGTGGTCATGGCGGACGGCAACCCTGATCACGCCTATCTGGACTTGTCGGTACGCCTGCGCGCGGGCCGCACGCCAGAGGTGAAGGCAGCGGCAACACAGCACATCTTTGACGCCGCCGCCGCGTTTTGCGCGCCATTGCTGGAAACTTCCTCATTTATGCTGTCCATGGAAATGCGCGATATTGATCCTGCGCTTTCACCCAAGGTCAGTTCCATCCGCCGCTACCTGCCGGGAGACGATACATGAGCGACCTAGACACCCACCGCGCAGCCCTTGCCCCCCTGCTGGTCAAGCATGCCAAGGCCGGCATTTTGAACCTGATTGACGGGCAAAGCCTGCCTGCACGCTCTGGCGCGACCTTTGCCACCCATTCCCCGGTTGATGACAGTTTTATCGCGGATGTGGCGCGGTCGGATGCCGCCGACATTGATGCCGCCGCAAAGGCTGCGAAGAAAGCCTTTCCGGCGTGGGCCGCACTGGGCGGCGAGGCGCGCAAAAAGCTGCTGCACAAGATCGCTGACCTGATTGTGGAACGTGCCGACGAGATCGCCCTGTGCGAATGCTGGGACACCGGCCAGGCCTACAAGTTCATGTCCAAAGCCGCGCTGCGCGGTGCAGACAATTTCCGGTTCTTCGCCGATATGGCGCCCGCCGCACGCGATGGCCAATCCCTGCCGACGCCGACCCATATGAATGTGACCTCGCGCGCGCCCATGGGGCCTGTCGGCGTGATTACCCCGTGGAACACGCCATTTATGCTGTCCACATGGAAAATCGCGCCCGCGCTGGCGGCAGGCTGCACTGTGGTCCACAAACCGGCGGAATTTTCGCCGCTGACCGCGCGCCTGCTGGCCGAGATTTGCCATGAAGCGGGATTGCCCGCGGGCGTGCTGAACCTTGTCAACGGTATGGGCGAAGACGCAGGTCGCAGCCTGACCGAACATCCAGACATCAAGGCCATCGCCTTTGTCGGAGAGACCAAAACCGGTTCTGCGATTATGAAACAAGGGGCGGATACGCTGAAACGCGTGCATTTTGAGTTGGGCGGAAAGAACCCTGTGGTGGTGTTTGACGACGCCGATCTGGACCGCGCCTTGGATGCGGCGATCTTTATGATCTATTCATTGAACGGCGAACGCTGCACGTCGTCCTCGCGGCTGTTGGTGCAAAAATCCATTGCCGCCAATTTTCAGGCCAAGCTGATCGAACGGGTCAACAAAATCAAAGTCGGCCACCCGCTTGATCCGAAAACCGAAGTCGGTCCGCTGATTCACAAGACCCATCTGGACAAGGTCATGTCCTACTTTGATGTGGCCAAGGCCGAGGGCGCGACAATCGCCGCAGGTGGCGCGCGGCACGGCGAACAGGGCTGTTTTGTCCAACCTACCCTGTTCACAAACGCGACCCGCGGCATGGCGATTGCCCAAGAGGAAATATTTGGCCCTGTGTTGACCGTGATCCCGTTCGAGGATGAAGCCGAAGCCCTGAGCATTGCGAACGACGTCGCTTACGGTCTGGCGGGGTATCTGTGGACCAACGACATCACCCGCGCTTTGCGCTTTTCAAACGCTATGGAGGCGGGCATGATCTGGGTGAATTCCGAGAACGTCCGCCACTTGCCGACCCCCTTTGGCGGCGTCAAAGCCAGCGGAATAGGGCGCGACGGCGGGCATTGGAGCTTTGATTTCTATATGGAACAGAAAAACATCGCCATCGCCCTTGGGACCCACAAAATCACACAATTGGGAATGGGATAATGCCGATACCTGCACCAAACCTCTATGCACCGTTCAATATTGTCCGGCTGAGCCATGTTGAGTTGCGTGTCACCGATCTGGCGTGGGCACGGGCGTTTTATGTGGACACATTAGGCCTGCAAGTCACCCATCAGGACGCGGAAACCATCTATCTGCGCGCCCTGGAAGAACGCGGGCATCATTGTGTGATCTTGCGCCACGCAGACACACCTTCTGTCGGGCATCTGGGGTTCAAAGTCTGGGACGAGGCAGAGCTGGACAAAGCAGCCCATTGGTTCGCGGCGCGCGACCTGCCTGTCGCATGGGCCGAGCGCCCGTTTATGGGCCGGGTGCTGCAGACCCGCGATCCTTGGGGGGTCCCGCTTGAGTTCTATACGCAGATGGACCGCCTGCCGTCCATTCATCAGAAATACAATTTATATCATGGTGTTAAACCGCTGCGGATTGACCATTTCAACCTTTTCAGTTCCGACGTTGACGGGGCGGTTGCCTTCTACGGTGACATGGGGTTTCGCGTGACGGAATACACTTCGGACGCGGAAACCGGGCGGACCTGGGCCGCATGGATGCAGCGCAAGGGCGGCGTGCATGATGTGGCCTTTACCAACGGCACCGGACCACGCCTGCACCATCTGGCATTCTGGGTGCCGACACCATTGAACATCATCGACCTGCTCGATCTGATGAGCACCACAGGCTATGTCACCAACATCGAACGCGGCCCCGGACGGCACGGCATCTCGAATGCGTTTTTCCTTTATATCCGTGACCAGAACGGCCACCGGACCGAGATTTACTGTTCCGATTACCAGACCATCGACCCAGATCAGGAACCGATCAAATGGGATCTCAAAGACCCGCAACGCCAGACACTGTGGGGCGCGCCTGCCCCGCGCAGCTGGTTCGAAGAGGGTTCAACATTCGAAGGAGCGGACGTGGTTGAGAGCGATCTCAAAGCACAGCCGATTATTGCGCCATGAATTGGGAAGAGTTCCGCACGCGCAGCAAGGACGCCGCCGATTGGGCCGCGGATTATCACGCAAATCTACGCGACCGACCCGTGCGCGCGCAGACCAAACCGGGCGACATTCTGGCTGCCCTGCCCCTGTCGGCACCCGATACCGCCGAACCGATCGACGATATTCTCGCCGATCTGGACAGCACCATCATGCCCGGCATGACCCATTGGCAGCACCCGCGATT
>JAFMHE010000069.1:11912-15775 GCA_017854675.1 Paracoccaceae bacterium
AATTCCAAGGGACTTGCGGGCCAACGGACTTTGCGGATTTACTGTTCCTCCGAGGTGCATTCCTCGATTGACCGAGCGATCTGGATATCGGGGATCGGAGAGGAAAATCTGGTGCGCATCCCGTCCCATGGGGCGACCCGTTCGATGGATGTGGCGGCATTGAAGGCTGCGATTGCGGCGGACCGCGCAGCGGGGTTCTTGCCTGCGGGCATCATCACATGCGTGGGTGGCACATCTGCGGGCGCGACCGATGATATTGCGGCGGTTATGGACGTGGCAGAGGCCGAAAACCTTTATACCCATGTCGATGCGGCGTGGGCTGGTGCAGCAATGATCTGCCCAGAGTATCAGGTGCTTTGGGCAGGTGTGGAACGCGCAGACAGTATCGTTTTGAACCCGCATAAATGGCTTGGGGCGCAGTTTGATTGCACCGCGCATTTCCTGCGTGATCCGGCGACATTGGTGAAAACACTGGCGATCCAGCCCGAGTACCTGAAAACCCATGGTGCAGACGGCATCATCAACTATTCCGAATGGTCGGTGCCTCTGGGTCGCCGGTTCCGCGCCCTCAAGCTGTGGTTCCTGATCCGCGCGCATGGTCTGGATGGCCTGCGCGAAATGATCCGCAACCATGTGACATGGTCTGTCGGGCTGGCCGACCGCCTGCGCGCGTTGCCGGATTTCAAGATCGTAACCGAGCCGATGCTGTCGCTGTTCACCTTTGCCTACGTGCCAGACGGGGCCACGGATCTGGACGCGCTCAATCAGGATCTGGTCAATAAAATCAACGATGACGGGCGCATCTACATCACACAAACCCGCATCGACGGCGCGCTGATGATCCGCTTTCAGGCGGGTTCCTTCACCTGCACCAAAGAGGATGTCGATGTGGCCTATGATGTTATCATCGAGATCGCACGAGGGATAAAAACATGACCCCGCGCTACGGCACCGTTACCGCAGAAGGCACGCAGCTTTGGGGCCTGCTTACGGACGCAGGATTTCACGACCTGAGTGCGGCGCATCCCCAGTGGGCGACCTTGCGCGATGTGATCACTGCGGGGCCGCTCACTGATCTGCCGGATGCCGCACCGCTGACCCACCCCATGGGCAGCTTTCGCTATGATATTCCTGTGCCTAACCCTGAAAAAATCATCTGCGTTGGTGTGAATTTCCCCGACCGTAATGCGGAATACAAGGACGGTCAGGACGCACCGCCCAACATGTCGCTGTTCCCGCGTTTTGCGCGCAGCTTTGTTGGCCACGGATCGCCCCTGACCCGCCCCCCGGAATCGCACCAGCTGGATTATGAAGGCGAGATTGCAGTGATCATCGGCAAAGGCGGGCGCCGCATTCCGCAGGACCAAGCGCTGGACCACATCGCCGCCCTGACCTTGTGCAACGAAGGCACAATCCGCGACTGGGTCCGCCATGCGAAATTCAACGTCACGCAAGGCAAAAACTGGGACGGCTCGGGTGCCATAGGACCATGGCTGATCCCTTTCACCGACCATGCACAAATTCTTGATGTGGGCCTTTCAACCCGCGTGAACGGCGAACTGCGCCAAGAGGACCGCACAGGCCGGATGATGTTCCCCGTCGCGCGCGAGATTGCCTATATCTCGACATTCACAACGCTGGTTCCGGGCGACATCATCATCACCGGCACACCCACGGGTGCCGGCGCACGTTTTGACCCACCAAAGTTCCTGAAACCCGGAGACGAGATCGTTGTGGCCGCCGACGGTATCGGCAGCCTTGTGAACGGCGTGGTTGACGAATGACACCCGCACAAGTCAAAGCCGCCGCCGCTGCGCTGTATCAGGCTGAGCAAACCGGCACCCAATGCGACCTGATCAGTCTGGCACATCCCGACATGACGCTGGATGATGCCTACGCGGTGCAAGACGCCTTTGTCGCGGCAAAGATGGCCACAGGTGTGACGCAGATCGGCTGGAAGATCGGCCTGACAAGCCGCGCCATGCAGCAGGCGTTGAACATTACCACACCGGACAGCGGTGTTTTGCTGTCGGACATGCTGTTTGAAACCGGCGATACTGTTCCGTCAGGCCGGTTCATCCAGCCGCGCATCGAGGCCGAAATCGCGTTCATCATGAAGACCGACCTCGCAGGCGCGCAGATCACCCGCGACGATGTGATTGCGGCCACGGAGTACGTCGCCCCCTCGCTCGAAATTCTGGACACCCGCGTGCTGCGGACAGATCCCGAAACCGGCAAGCCGCGCATTATCTATGACACGGTTTCAGACAATGCCGCCAACGCAGGCATCGTGCTGGGCGCAGAGCGGCATGCCCCAAAAGCGTTCGATCTGCGTTGGGTTGGCGCGATCATAGCGCGCGACGGCGTGGTTGAGGAAACGGGTCTGGGCGCTGGCGTATTGAACGATCCGGTGATGGGGATTGTCTGGCTGGTACAACGCTTGGCAGGTTACGGGCGCGGCCTGTCTGCGGGCGATGTGGTGCTGTCAGGCTCTTTCATCCGGCCGCTTGAAGCGCCCGCAGGCTCAGCCTTTGCCGCAGATTTTGGCCCCTTTGGGCGTGTCGATATCGCGTTCGGTTAGGGCGCGATCATCGTGACGCCGGGCATACGCTGAATGGCCCAGACGTCTTCGTCGTATTGATCCGTCAGATCGTCAACCAGCTCTTCGGTCCAGCCGGGCATGTCGATCTCTTCTTCAATCTCGTCATCCAGCGCAAATTTATCCATAAATGCGGCGATGACCCGGCGCACCTGCATCTCTGTGAGATCGGGATGCCCTTCAAGATAGGACAGAAACCGCTGCATCCCTTCCTTGCTCATGATGGTGGACAACAGATCATGCGCGCCATTGATCGCCTCATGATGCTCCATCCCGGCCATCTCCCGGACGATCTGTGACCAGATCAACGGCAGGTCCTCAAAGCACCAGAAGGTGATCGGAATATGCGGCACCGATTGCCGAATGGCGGCGATCATCTCGGACCAGCGCAGATCATGAGCCGTGCGCCCGCCCCAAAACGCCGCATCCGAATTATCCATCGCCACATTATGCAAAATCGGCACCAAAGTCGCGGGGTTGCGCAGACCTATGAATATCTCAAGCTCGTCCTCGGGAAAGAGGTTCGCCATGTATTTCATGCGCACGGGCGACGCAGGATACAGTTCGCCTTTCTGCACAGCCGTGCCGGGGGTGCGAAAGAAATTTGGATCAGACAGAATCACCCTGTCGGCAGGCGTGTCATCCAGTATCACATCCAGCAGAACGTCCCGCGCTCTTGGCGCAGCGGGCCCTTTGTTCATGGCGTTCAGCGTATCGCGCACCAGCTTGCGGTAGCTGCCCGGCCCCGGCACTGCGACCCCACGCTCGCTCAATGCGCCCTTGTTGCGCAAAAGAGCCTTATTCAGGCGGTCCTGTTCGGTGTAGTGAACACCCGTGTGCATAATAATCTGCATTTGGCGGAGCGCGCCCTTTTCATTTGATCGCTTGTGACTACCCTGTTGAGTGGTGTTGATACAACGCAAAAATAACCTCACAAGTGTCGCCGCGCCCTTGTCCTATGGCTGAAATGACAGAACCTGTTGCAAGAGTTCGGCAGGGACCGGCCTCGAGATTGACAGGCGCATCCCGCCTCTCACCGCACCCGCCGCAGTGGCTGTTTTTCCACATCAAAATTTTTACAAAAATGCATGTTCAGAATGCTTGCATCCCATTTCAGCATCCACTAAAGAACGCCCACGCCACGCCGCACTCTTCGCGAAACTGGCACTGACGTCTTGGACGTTGGCCCCTATAGCTCAGCTGGTAGAGCAATTGATTTGTAATCAATAGGTCCGCGGTTCGAGTCCGTGTGGGGGCACCATTT
>JAFMHE010000070.1 GCA_017854675.1 Paracoccaceae bacterium
TGCGTGACATCAGCCATGAAGAGACCGAAGAACAGGCCCGCAATGTGCGCGAAATTCTGACCTCGCTTGGTGTTGCCAAAGACATCCGCACATTTGAGGTCTGGAACAAAATCGATCTGTTGCCCGCTGAAGCCGCCGATGCGGTGCGCGCCCGTGCTGAGCGCGATCCGGACGTTTTGGCGATCTCTGCCGTCACTGGCGAAGGGCTGGATTCCTTGCAAGCCGTTGTTGCCGAAGCCTTACAAGGTGCGGTGCGCGAGGCCGATCTGAGCCTGAGCTTTGCAGATGGCAAGAAACGCGCATGGCTCTTTGCGCAGGATGTTGTTGTGAAAGAGGCCCAGACGGACGAGGGCTTTGATCTGACCGTGCGGTGGTCTGCCAAACAGGAAGCGCAGTTTCAGCGGCTTTGATCCACGATATGCGGTGATCTAATTCAAGAAATTCCTCGAAATTGCGGCGCGGTGCCTCACATCTATTTCAAGACACCGCGCTTCAAAAGGAAACGTTATGACGCTTGTTGTTCTCTATATCACCACGGCAGTGGTCTTTTTGGCCCTTGATTACGTAGGCCTGACGTACCTGATCCGGCCTACCTTCGAAAAAGACATCGGGCATCTGTTGCTTGAGAACTTTCGCATCGGACCTGCGCTGATCTTTTATGCGTTTTATGCCGGTGTCTTGCTGTGGTTCGTGTCGTGGCCCGCCATTACCGAGGACAAGAGCCTTTTGTGGGTGTTGGGAAATGCCGCGCTGATTGGTGCCTTGGGATATGGCACGTATGAGTTCACATCTCTGGCGGTGATGAAAGACTGGACTTGGACCATGGTTGCCACTGACTTTACGTGGGGCATCTGTTTGACGGCAACAGCGGCCACCGCAGGTGTCTGGATCACGCGCGCGGTCGCTGTCTGATCTACTATCCCCCGGTTTCAGAGGCCCATCGCCATGCACCGGGCTGCAGCGCGTTCAAATGCCAATCCCCAATGCCCGACCGGATCAGCCGCAGGGTTGGCAGGCCCACATGGGCGGTCATGCGGCGCACCTGACGGTTGCGCCCTTCGGTGATCTCGATTTGCAGCCACGCATCGGGGATATTTTTGCGCACCCGGATGGGCGGGTCGCGTTCCCAGACATCAGGTGCGTCGATCTGGGTCACGGTCGCGGGGCGCGTCATCCCGTCCTTGAGGGCAACACCCTTGCGCAAAGCCATCAGCGCGTCCTCATCGGGGCGCCCTTCGACCTGCACCAGATAGGTCTTGGTGCGTTTGTATTTTGGGTGGGCAATGCGCGCCTGCAACGCACCATTGTCGGTCAACACCATCAACCCTTCGCTGTCTTTATCCAGCCTGCCTGCCGGATAAAACCCGGGCTGGTCAATAAAACCCGAAAGGGTCGGACGTGCGGACCCTTCGGTGCCTTTGTCGGTGAACTGCGACAGGACGCCAAAGGGTTTATTGAACAGGATTACCCGGTTCATGGCACACGCGGCGTCAGCGTTGTGATGCCTACGGCGGCTGCGCGCGCAAGGTCGGTATCGAGCGACATCGGAATATATTCACCCCTGCGCCAAAGCTGTGCCAGATCATCGTAATGACGCGACAGAAAATGCCCTGATTGACCGGTTGAGCTGATAAACACCGACGAATCCGGGTCTGCAAAATCATAAACCCCCCGATAAGCTGCCCCATGGACGTTGTGAAACGGGTTGGGGTCTGTGCCTTTGGTCCGGCCGCGTTGCAGCGTGTTATCACCACCAGACGTTGATTGGCGGATGTTCACAAAATACCGCAGGACCGGCGCGTCGCCCAGCACCGCGTGATCATGGGTGGCCTGATGTGCATCCCCCCAGCGCAGGGATTCCAGCGCACCACTATGGGTCTCACCGATCCACAACAACGCGTCATCCAGAGCCAGCCGCGCCATGTCTGCGCAAGTCTCGACGGGTGCAGATTGCAACACGTCGCACCAGACCGCCGCACCATTCACATCCCGAAACGCCCGCTCGATAAAGAGCGGCTCGACGTGATCGAATTCCTCTGCCAGCGGGCCCAGTTCATCTTGTATCAGACGCTCCTGCAGACTGCGCAGCCATGCAGCATAGATCAGCGGCTCAGGCAGGTGTTCGTTCATTTCCCCGGACCATCCCGCCAACAGGGTCAGCGCACGCTGGCGCAAACGTTCGATTGTGCCATCAGGGGCCGCTTCGCCGGTGAACCACAGTTCCGCGCCGATCAAAGGCAACAAGGATCGGGCGGTATAGCTGACGGTATCCAGCTGCGCTTCGATGAAGCTGTCGCGGGTGTGGACCTGGCGGTTTTGCATCAGGCGCTGCCAGCGCTGCACACGCTGCGTATCCCCCCACAAAAACGACACATGGTTTGGAAAAGGCCGGTCCACCGTCTTGTTGTTGGTATTGCCAAGGATGCCGCCCACCGGCGCGACAAACGCCGGATTGGAGGTATAAGGCATGATCCCCTGCCACCGGTTTGTGGCAATCCAGCCTTGTGTCGGCATGCGCCCTTGGCTTTGGTGCGCAGGATCGCGGCGTGGCACCGCACCGATGGTTTTCATCGCAATTTGTTGGCGGTCTACCAGGATCAGGTTTTGGGCAGGGGCCACATAGTCTTCGGCCGCGACCAGCGCATCGACGATGGTTTTTGCCTCCATCAGTTGCATGGCTGCGGCAACGGATGTGTCACGCCCCGACAAGACCGTCCAGTTGACAGTCGTGACATGGCCCGCCGGCGTGATACTGGCCAGATTGTAGTGCGAGCCGGGCAGAACCGGGCCGTTGTCGGTCCAGCGCAAGGTCAGGGTCACGGGGTCCGCGTCCTTGACCGTGATGATCGAGGATCGCGTGCGGAAGTCCTTGAAACCATCCGGCGTGCGGTATTGCTGTGGATTGTCGGGGTTCAGTTCTTCGATATAGACGTCCTGATCATCAACATAGGCGCTGGTCAGACCCCAGCCCAGATCAGCACTGCGCCCGGTCAAAACCACCGGCATGCCCGGAATTGTGCCACCGATGACACCGCCAGAGGCCAGTTCCAACCGCGCAAGATACCAGATCGCAGGGGCCGTGAACCCCAGATGCGGATCATTGGCCAGCAGCGTGCCCCCCGAGGCAGAGCGCGCAGGGGCTGCGGCCCAAGCGTTAGAGGCACCCGCAAGGGCGGTGCGTTTAAACGGGGACAGCGGGTGTGGCTTAAACGGAATGTTGGCTGCAAAACGCGGCACATCCGGCACCAGTTGCGCATATTCGGGAAGTGCTGCAATGCCGTTTCCGGGGGCGTCGGGCAGAATATCGGACAGCCGGTCGGCATCGGCCAAAGCCAGCGAGGTGCGGGCGCGCAAAACTTCGGCGTCCAGATGACCGGAGAGTTGCAAGCCCATCAGTTTGATGATCGCCAGCGAATCTGCCGGACGCCACGGTGCCATTGGCGCGTTGAAAAGCAGCATTTCGGGCGCACCACGGCCCAACGCCTCTGAATTGATCTGATCAAGACGCGCGTTCACGCCGGCCGCATAAGCATCGAGCGACGCGCGTGTTTTGGGGTCCAGCGCGTCCAGTGACTGAACCGACAGCGCATAGATATCGAAACGGCGCAGCAGGCGGTCCACAGACAGCGTTGCCTCACCGAAAACTTCGCTGAGACGCCCTTGGGCGGTGCGGCGCAAGGTGATCATTTGCCACATCCGGTCTTGGGCATGCGCAAAACCGAGCCCAAAATAAACATCGCTGTCGGTTGCGCCAAAAATATGCGGCACATTGGCGTTGTCGCGGATGATCTCGACAGGCGCGCTGATGCCCGGCACTTCGACCGTATCTGTGTAATCGGGCAGGGACCGCGAGGCGAGCCAATAGACCAGACCAACAATCGCCACGCTAAGCGTGATCAGCGCAACGGTCAGTCGGATCAACCAGGTAAAGATCAAGGCCATTCAGGGGCTTTCCGTTTGCTGCGCCAATTGACCGGCGCGTGCGAGGTGATAGGTAGGCTGGCAATAGCGTAACTGATGGACAAGGAAAAGCAGATGGCAAAGCTCGCATTTTTGGGACTTGGAGTGATGGGGGGACCGATGGCGGGCCACCTGCAAAAGGCGGGGCATGATGTGACCGTGTACAACCGCACCGCGTCCAAATCTGACGCTTGGGTTGCCACATATGGGGGTGCATCTGCCGCAACCCCGCACAAGGCCGCCAATGGCGCCGATTTTGTGATAGCTTGTGTGGGCAATGACGACGATTTGCGGTCTGTTTGTCTGGGCCCAGACGGCGCGTTCAGCGCGATGGCAAAAGGTGCCGTGTTTGTGGATCACACGACTGTTTCCGCCGCAGTCACACGCGAGTTGTATTCCGCAGCAAGTGACGCCGGGATCAGCTTTGTCGATGCGCCGATCTCGGGCGGGCAGGCGGGTGCGGAGAACGCACAACTGTCGATCATGTGTGGAGGTGATGAATCACCGTTCAACGCGGCGCTGCCAGTAATGGAAGTCTATTCCAAAATCTGTCGGCGCATTGGCGACAGCGGTGCAGGCCAGATGACCAAGATGTGCAACCAGATCGCCATTGCCGGTGTGGTACAGGGCCTGTCCGAGGCGCTGCATTTCGCGCAAAAGGCCGGCTTGGACGGTCGTGCCGTTGTCGAGGTAATCTCTCAAGGGGCGGCAGGGTCATGGCAGATGGCAAACCGCTACGAGACGATGCTGGACGATCATTTTGAGCACGGCTTTGCGGTCGATTGGATGCGCAAGGATTTGGGCATTTGTCTGGACACCAGCGACGAAATCGAGGCGAGCTTGCCGCTGACAGCATTGGTCGATCAGTTCTATAAAGATGTGCAAAAGATGGGTGGGGGTCGTTGGGATACATCCAGCCTTATCAAGCGATTGCAGGCCATGGGCTAAAAAAGTGGGGCGCGCCGGATATGACCGCCGCGCCCCGATCCTCGACTAATTTCGAGATAAGTTCAGGGAATAATACGGCTGTATTTGCTGCCTTCCAAGGTTGCACCGACACGCAGGCCCGCGCGGCCAAATACCGCTGCCAGAACTGGTGCAAGCACAGTGTTGGTGTCCGCCGCGACGCTGTCGCCTTTGTCAGAAATCACATAGCCCACATCGGCGCCCGCAGCCCATCCCGGTGAGCGACGGAAATCTGTGAGCGCGGTGTCAGTCATAAAGAACAGCACATGCGCATATTGCTGCGCGCCGATCTGCAAACCACCGGTCCCTTTGACCAGCGAATAATAATCAACCGTCGTGTTATTTACCAACAACGCGCCGCGCCCGTAAGCACCGCCAAAGCCAAGCCCCGCTTCTGTCACCAACGGCATCACCAGCATGCCATTGGCCTTTTGTGCAAGCTGCACAGTGTTGGGATAGGTGCGGTACATCTCGCTCAGCGTCGCCTCGACCCGCGCGTCGATCAGTTGTGATCCGCGCCCGCCGACGCCGTTGCCACACGCCGCCGTAAACGCGCCCAAGCTGAGGACGCCCACGGTAAAACCGCGTCGAGAAAGAATAGGATTGCTCATGTTATTTGCCCGTATGTTATAAATTGCCCGGTGCCGGTGTTTCCCAGCGTTGCGCTAACCATAGGCGGTTTGTCGCCCCCTGTCATGCATTTTGGGCGCGATGGGCGGATTGGTGCGCCCGGATGGCGTTCAGACAGTTTCCTAGCCGTTCAAAAGCCGCGCGGCATCAGGGGCAAAATACGTCAGAACACCGTCGCATCCGGCACGTTTAAAGCCCATAAGGCTCTCCATCATCACGCGTTCCTCGTCGATCCAACCGTTCTGGGCGGCGGCCTTGATCATCGCGTATTCACCCGACACCTGATAGGCAAAGGTCGGCGCACCAAAAGCGTCTTTGACACGGCGGCAAATGTCCAGATAAGGCATGCCGGGTTTGACCATCACCATATCCGCGCCCTCGCTCAGATCCCGCGCCACCAGACGCAGCGCCTCGTCAGAGTTCGACGGATCCATCTGGTAGGTCTTCTTATCGCCCGTTAGTGCACCGGACGCGCCGACCGCATCGCGGAACGGGCCATAAAAGGCTGATGCGTATTTCGCGGCATAACTCAGGATCATCACATCAGAATGACCCGCGCCCTCAAGTGCCGCACGGATCGCGCCGATGCGCCCATCCATCATGTCAGACGGCCCGATGATATCGGCCCCGGCTTCGGCTTGGCTTAGCGCCATCTTGACCAATGCCTCGACCGTGCGGTCGTTCACGATGATGCCGTCCTCAACAAATCCGTCATGCCCGTTGATGTTATAGGTATCCAGCGCCACATCGCTCATCAGGGCGATATTTGGATACTTTTCCTTGATCGCGGCAATCGCGCGGTTTGCAGGGTTTTGCGGGTCCCACGCGCCGGCACAATCTTCGGTCCGGTCTGCAAGGCCGGTATAGGGAAAGATGCACATTGCCCCGATGCCAAGCGCGTCGGCTTCTGCCGCGGCTTCAACGATCTTGTCGACTGACCGCCGCATGACACCGGGCATGGATGGCACAGGTTCTTCAATCCCCTCGCCAGCGCGCACAAAGACAGGCCATATCAGATCGCCGGCCTCAAGCGCGTTTTCGCGGACCAAGGCGCGCACTGCGGGGTTGGCGCGCGTGCGCCGCAGACGGGTAGCGGGAAAGGGTGCGTGAACAGGGTGCATGCAAAAATACCTCAAATGTGATTGCATAACAGGTGCCATGAAATTTCTCCGCTCTCAAGGGTAGGAATTGCTCACAACCTTGGGTATGTCCTGCGCACTACGCCCTGCTAGGACGCTGCTTTGGATTGGTACGAAACCCTCTTTGAAATGATCGACTTGCGGTCGTTCTCGAACCTTTGGTTCTGGATTGCCCTTGCGGTGGTTTGGTCCACGGCAAGCCATTATGTCTTGGGCGTGCCTTTTGATCTGGTCTTGCGCGCGCGCAGGAACGGCGGTCAGGCACAGGCCGACCTTGAGGATCTGGTACGCATCAACGTCAACCGATTGCTTTATATTGCGCAGGTTTCAGGGCTTTGGGTCGCGGGTTTCGTGTTTTTCGGCCTGACCGTTCTTCTGCTGCTGGGGTTCTTCTACGGCCTCGAATTTGCGCAAGCCTTGTTTCTACTAGCCTTTCCTCTGACGCTTGTCGGCGCGCTGAGCCTATCTACCGCGCGGTTGATCCAGTTTGAGGATCAGGGCGGGGATCATCTGCACAAGCGCCTGTCACGGCACCGGATCTATACGCAGATCATCGGGATGATTTCGATCTTTGTCACCGCAATCTGGGGCATGTTCCAGAATGCGTCACTTGGCCCGCTTGGCGGTTGATTTCGTGTCGCGGTGCGTTGGTTAGGCCTGCGCGCCTTGACACCCCGAACGCAAACGCCAATTGAGACCGCATGGATAAGCAGAAAACACTCACACTTTCCGGTGTGCCCGAAGGTTACGACGCACGCGCGATCTTGAACGAGGTCGCAAAATCCGGTGCGCCCGTTGTCCACGTCTCCCGCGATGACAAACGGATGGCCGCGATGCGCGCAGCCTTGGCGTTTTTTGCCCCCGATATGCCTGTGCTGGATTTTCCCGGGTGGGATTGTCTGCCCTATGACCGCGTGTCGCCCAATGCGGATATCTCGGCGCAGCGTATGGCGACGCTTGCCGGTCTGGCACATGGCATGCCTAAACAATTTGTCCTGCTGACCACACTGAACGCCGCCACGCAACGCGTGCCAGCGCGCCGCGTTTTGCGCGATGCGGCGTGGAGCGCGCAAGTCGGCACCCGTGTGGATGAGGCCGCATTGCGCGCGTTTCTGGTGCGCATGGGGTTTGTCCAAAGTCCCACGGTGATGGAGCCCGGGGATTATGCTGTGCGCGGTGGCATCATCGACATCTATCCGCCCGGTGATCTGGGCCCGGTCCGGCTTGATCTGTTCGGCGACACGCTGGATGGTGCGCGCCGTTTTGATCCCGCAACCCAGCGCACAACCGAAAAGCTGGAACTCGTTGAACTGGCCCCGGTCAGCGAAGTGATCCTGGATGATCCCGCTATCACACGGTTTCGGCAAAACTACCGCATCGAATTTGGTGCGGCGGGGACGGATGATCCTTTGTATGAGGCGATCTCGGCGGGGCGCAAACATCAGGGTGCTGAACACTGGATGGCGTTTTTCCATGACGGGATGGAGACGTTGTTTGACTATTTGCCCGGTGCGACGATCACGCAAGATGACCAGTTAACCGCCGCACGGCTGTCGCGGTGGGACACGATTGCCGACCAGTACGAGACGCGGCGCATCGCGATGGCGAACCGCACAAAAATGGACAGCGTCTATAAACCGGCCCCGCCCGCAGGGTTGTATCTGGATGATGATGCGTGGTTGATGGCCACCGCAGATCACAGGATGATCCAGTTTGTGCAATTGCCGCAGCCCACCGGGCCGGGTGTTTTGGATGCGGGTGCGCGTATGGGGCGCAATTTCGCACCTGAGCGACAGCAAGAAAGTATCAGCCTTTTCGGATCATTAGCGGCGCATATTAAAGTAAAACTTGAAGATGGACCTGTGCTGATCGCCAGCTATTCGGAAGGTGCGCGCGAGCGTCTGACCGGATTGATCGAGGACGAAGGCCTGTCCGAAGTGATCCCGATCCCGAATGCGACACGCATTGGTAAACGCGGGCTGCATCTGGCGGTTTGGGCGCTGGACCACGGATTTGAAGCGCCTTTGGGTGATCGTCGTCTGACCGTCATTTCAGAGCAGGACGTTCTGGGCGACCGGTTGATCCGCAGTCCCAAGCGCAAACGCCGTGCAGAAAACTTCCTGACCGAAACCCAAAGCCTGACACCGGGTGATCTGGTCGTGCATGTCGATCACGGTATCGGCCGTTATCTGGGCATGGAAGTGGTAACTGCGGCAGGGGCAGCGCATGAGTGTCTGGTGCTGGAATACGCAGAGAATTCAAAGCTGTATCTGCCGGTCGAGAACATTGAACTGCTGTCAAGATACGGCCACGACGAAGGGTTGCTTGATCGTTTGGGCGGCGGGGCGTGGCAATCCAAGAAGGCCAAGCTGAAAGAACGCATTCGCGAGATGGCTGACAAGCTGATCCGCATTGCCGCCGAACGTGCGCTGCGAAAAGCGCCGGTGCTAGAGCCACCACCCGGCATGTGGGACGCGTTTTCAGCGCGCTTTCCTTATACCGAAACCGACGACCAGATGCGCGCCATCGGCGATGTGATCGACGACATCACCAGCGGCAATCCGATGGACCGGCTCGTCTGTGGCGATGTCGGGTTCGGCAAGACCGAGGTCGCCATGCGCGCGGCATTCGTTGCGGCTATGGCGGGTGTACAGGTCGCCGTGATCGCGCCAACCACATTGCTGGCCCGTCAGCATTACAAGAGTTTTGCAGAGCGTTTTCGCGGCTTTCCCATCGAAGTGCGCCAGCTAAGCCGGTTTGTCAGCACCAAGGACGCTAACGCCACCCGCGACGGCATGGCGCGCGGCACTGTCGATATTGTCATCGGCACGCATGCGCTGCTGGCAAAAGGCATCCGGTTCAACAACCTTGGCCTGCTGGTGATCGACGAAGAGCAGCACTTTGGCGTGCAGCACAAGGAACGTCTGAAATCCCTGCGCACAGACATCCACGTGCTGACCCTGACAGCGACGCCGATTCCGCGCACGTTGCAACTGTCGCTGACGGGCGTGCGCGACCTGAGCATCATCGGTACGCCGCCTGTGGACCGTCTGGCGATCCGCACCTATGTCAGCGAATTTGACACCGTCACCCTGCGCGAGGCGCTCTTGCGCGAACATTACCGAGGCGGGCAGTCGTTCTATGTCGTCCCGCGCATCAGTGATCTGCCCGAGATCGAGGCATTCTTGCAGGCCCAACTGCCGGAACTGACCTATGTCGTTGCGCACGGCCAGATGGCGGCGGGTGAATTGGATGACCGCATGAATGCCTTTTATGATGGCAAATATGACATCCTTCTGGCCACAACGATCGTTGAATCCGGTTTGGATATTCCCACCGCAAACACCATGATCATTCACCGCGCCGATATGTTCGGGTTGGCGCAGCTTTATCAGATCAGGGGCCGCGTGGGCCGCTCCAA
This sequence comes from Paracoccaceae bacterium, assembly GCA_017854675.1. Lineage (GTDB taxonomy): Bacteria > Pseudomonadota > Alphaproteobacteria > Rhodobacterales > Rhodobacteraceae > Sulfitobacter. The sequence goes on from JAFMHE010000070.1 coordinate 10,117, forward strand.
AACCCGTGCCTATGCCTATCTGACGACGAAACCGCGCACGAAACTGACGCCACTGGCAGAAAAACGTCTGCGGGTGTTGGGCAGTCTGGATACGCTGGGGGCTGGCTTTACGCTGGCCTCGCAAGACCTTGATATTCGCGGGGCGGGCAATCTGCTGGGCGAAGAACAATCAGGCCAGATGCGCGATGTGGGTTTCGAACTGTATCAAAGCATGCTGGAAGAGGCGATTGCCAAGATCAAAGCAGGCGAGATGGAGGGGCTGTCCGAGGCAGACGAGCAATGGGCGCCGCAGATCAACCTTGGCGTGCCTGTGCTGATCCCGGAGGCCTATGTGCCTGATCTGGATGTGCGTCTGGGCCTTTACCGGCGTCTGTCCGGTCTGTCGACCAAGGTCGAGTTGGAAGGCTTTGCAGCAGAGTTGATCGACCGTTTTGGCAAGCTGCCAAAAGAGGTGAACACGCTGATGTTGGTCGTGCGCATCAAGGGCATGTGCAAACGCGCAGGCATTGCCAAGCTTGACGGCGGGCCCAAAGGGGCGACCATTCAATTCCACAATGACAAATTCGCCTCGCCCGAGGGGCTTGTGCAGTTCATTCAGGACCAGCGCGGCCTTGCCAAGGTCAAGGACAACAAGATTGTCGTGCGCCGCGACTGGAAGAAAGACAGTGACAAGATCAAAGGCGCGTTTGCCATCGCGCGTGATCTGGCCGAACATGTGATTGCGAAAAAGAAGCAATTAAAAGCGGAGCGGGCGGCATGAAACTGACATTGGGTCTGGTGGTGATTGGCCTGATGGTTGGTGCCTGCACGGCTGATCCCTTTGCGCCGCGTCCTGCGGTACAGGGCGTGACGGCAAAGGGTCAGACAACCTATGCGTTTACGTTGACACGGTCCAATGCGCTTGGCGTGACGCCTGTATCAAACAACGCGATTGCGGCCCGCGCCAACGGGCTTTGCCCAGCGGGTTACAGCGAAGTGTCGCGGTATGGATCGGCAGAGCGGCGGATATCTGGCGTGATCTACACAGATGTCACCGTGCACATCGTCTGCACCTAGGCGCTATTCGGCAATTGCCATCTGTCTGCTAACCCGCGCCATGTGGCGCATGATGGCAAAGCCGACAAGAGCCATGACCAGCACCGCCGCGATCAGTGAATTCACCGTCGGCGGGAACAAAAGCGTGACGATTGACGCAATAGCCGCCGCGAAGATCGTTGAAACACCGCCAATAACCGATGCCGCCATGCCCGCGATATGGCCCATCGGCTCCATTGCGATGGCGTTCAGATTGCCCAGCGTCAGGCCCGCCTGAAAGAAAATGCAGAATTGCCAGACCAGAAAGATGGCAAAGCCGTAAGGTTCCATCATACTGGCAGGGTTCAGCACCAATCCGATAACGGCGATGATCGTCTGGATGCCCAATGTCAGTGTCACCAGCCGCTGCATGCCCACGCGCACCACGACCATCGCATTAAATAGACTGGCGCTGCCCGCAAGGATCGCAATAAGGCCCGTCCAATACGGAAAGCTGTCGGCACGCCCGAACGTATCCGCATAGATCGGTTGGATCAGCATCAGGGTCAAAAACAGCATGCCCATCGCGAGAGTTTGGACAAAGATCGAAAGCCGCACGAGCGGGTGGGCAAATATTTCTTTCACCGCAATTGCCATCGGCTTGATCCGGAACGGCCTGCGGTCCGCGTCATCCAAGGTTTCCGGCATGCGGAACGCCATCCAGATCACTGTAATGGTTGCAAAAACCACAAATGACAAAAATATCGTCCGCCAACCGCTGGCGATGATGATAAACGCCCCCATTGCCGGTGCGAAGGCAGGAACCAGCGTAAAGACAAGCATGACAAATGACACGATCCGCGCCATCTGCGCGCCCCCGTACAGATCGCGCACGATGGCGATGGCGACGATCCGCGGTGCTGCTGCACCAAAGCCTTGGATAACGCGCGCGATCAGCATCACCTCAAGCGTTTTACTGGCCCACGCCACCAGTGCTGCTGCGATATAAAGCAGAGTGCCTGCAAAGAGCACGTTGCGGCGGCCGTAAGCGTCAGACAACGGCCCTGCGATGAATGTACCGATCCCCATGCCCAGAACAAAGCTGGTTAGTATCAAGGCCGCGCGATTGGCGTTGCCGGGTGACAGCTCATTTGCGATTTCGGGCAGGGCAGGCAACATTGCGTCAATTGAAAATGCAATGGTCGCGAACATCATTGCAATCAGGCCGATGAACTCGATCCGACCCATCGGAAAACTATCTAACTTCTTTGACACCTGACCCCCGGATTTCGGCGTCGTGGTCAAAACCTGACGCGCGCTCAGGTTGCGTAACCCAGAGTGGTAGGTCAGACAATCATTAAGTGTGGTCTGTGTGCTGATTTATGTGAGCATGGACAATGCCTTGGCTTAAACCGCCTGCAAAAGCGGCGGCTGCCTTTCGGTCGCGGTCGGCAAATATTGGATCTGCACAATGTCATGCAGCGTATCGAATGATGCCGGATCATCCCGGGACACCACAAGAACAGATGCGTTGTAATTCACGATATCCGTGCGGATCTGCGCAAAATCCTGCAGTATGATCACCCGGTCCACATAGCGACAATGCTCCAACATCGCTTTGCGCAACTCGAACGGTTGTGCGCATGGCAACCCGCGCGCAAGGCTATAGCGGTCTGTCGCGCAGCCAATGATCAATTCGTCGCCCAGCGTCATGGCGTGTTGCAAAAATGCGCTGTGGTGCAGGCCAAAACTGTCGAATCGCCCGTAACTCAATACGGTGCGCCGGAATGCGGGGATCATCGACGTTCTGTCTGGTTAAGGCTTGTCGCCGGACCGGTTTCATTGCGCCAAACAGCGGTCACTGCTGTGTTTCTGGTGCCATGATGCCATACCTCGAAATGGCGCGCTGTCGCGCCCATCTCAACGGCCTGTGTGATGTCGAAGATAGAAGGTTTGCCTGCGCGTTCAGGCTGCGCCTGTTCTTGTGCCATTTTTCCCGCTCACTCTTTGATCCGGGGTCTATCGCCCCGTGTAACAGAAAATCGTAGGGCAGACTTTGGTGATTGGCAAAGCCAGAACAGTGTCATTGCAGGGTTCTGTGACCTATTTGTCATATAGGTCCGGACTTTGCTTGCGGGGTCAGGTGTTACCGGTCAGCTCGGCAATCACCTTGGTCCACAACTCGGGGGGCTGTGCGCCGGGCACAGCATGCTGGTTTGCAACGATAAACGTCGGCACAGAAGATATTCCCATCTTGCGGCTATGCGCATCACGATCGGCGATGGCTGCGCGGTCCTCATCGGTGCTGAGCAGGCGGGTGACAACGGCGGCATCCATGTCGATGCTGTCGGCGATGTCGGCCAAAACTTCGGCGTTGCCAATGTCGCGTGCATCTACGAAATAGGCTTGGAACAGGGCCGCAACCGCGGCCGTCTGCCGCCCCTCGATGCCTGCCCAGTGGATAAGGCGGTGCGCGTCCATTGTGTTCGGCGTCCGCTTCATCGCCTCAAAGTTGATCGTCAGTCCTGCGTTTTTTGCATTTTCCACAACAGGGGCATAGGCGCGCACCGCACCTTCCTTGCCGCCGAACTTGCCTTCCAGATAGGCGCGCCGGTCCATGCCTTCGCGGGGCATGTCGGGGTTCAGTTGGAAGGGATGCCATTCAATCAAGAACGGATGGCCGGGCTGAGTTGCCAGCGCCTTGTCCAGATGTGCCTTGCCAATATAGCACCACGGGCAAATCGGGTCGGACATGATATCGAGCTTGATCGGGTCGGTCATTTCAAAGCCTCATAGTCTGCGCGCAATTGACGCCGCAGTATTTTGCCGTTTGCCCCGGTTGGCAAAGCGGTCAGGTGAACGTAAAGGCGCGGCTGTTTGTAGCGCGCAAGCTTGTCCTTGGCATAGGCCGCGAGGGCGGCTTCGTCCAGAGGGGCAGGGCCGGTATAAAAGGCGGCAATCACGCGCACACCGTCTTTTACCGCAACTTCCGTTACGCCGGCCGCGTCAATACCGGGCATTGCGGACAGGACCGCCTCAACCTCCAGCGGTGAGACCCGAAAACCGCCTGCGTTCATCATGTCGTCATTGCGGCCCAGATAGGTGATCTGTCCATCCGCATCCATCACACCCTGATCACCGGTCAGAAACCAGTCGCCCTGAAACCGCGCGGCGGTCTCTTGGGGTGCGCCAAAATAGCCCAGCATCAGGCCCGGATCGCTGCGGTGAATGGCAATCGTTCCGGGTGATCCGGGTTCCGCTGTGCCCTCGGGTGTCAGGAGCTGAACCCGGCGTCCGGGCTGGGGCGCACCCAGTGCGCCGTCCTTTGCAGGGCAACCGGGTGCGCCTGATATAAAGGTTGAGCATTCCGACATACCGAACGCTTCATAGACCGCCGTGCCTGTGGCGCGGTTCCAGCTTTCGCGCACAGCAGGTGACATCTTCTCGCCCGCGCTCAACCCGTGGCGCAGATGCGGCAGCGTCAAGGTTCTGCCAGACTTGAGCGCCTGTCGGTACACCCCCGGCGCTGCGGCAAAAATCGTGGCCCCGTAGCGCCCCATGAGGGGGGGCAAGTCGCCGGCGGACGTTCCCGGCGCAGGGATCACTGCTGTCGCGCCCAGCGTCCAAGGATCCATCAACCCGGTGCCCAGCGTATAGGTCCAGTTGAACGCACCGGCATGCATCATGCGGTCATCGGCGCGCAGACCGTACCATCCGTCAAACATCATCCTGCGGGCCAGAATGGCGCGGTGGGCATGCATCACCGCAGAGGGCGTGCCGGATGTGCCTGATGTGTAGATGATATAGCCCAGCCTGTCCGGGTCCCCCATATGCCACGGGGCAGGCGGCAGGTTTCGCATGGCGCGCAAGTCGGCCAAATCTATGCGGGGGGTGTTTGCGGGGCAGGACACCTCTGGATCATTCAAGATCACGGCAGGGTTCAGTGATGCGATGATTTTCGCTACCTCGGTCTCGGTCAGTGCGGCGGCGGTCGGCACCGGCACCAAACCGGCGGCCAGCGCACCCAGATAGGAAATCGGGAAATCGGGCGTGTTGCCAAGGCGCATCAACACAATGTCACCGGGTGTCAGCCCCTGCGCCAACAATCCCGTCGCTGTGCCGCGCACCGCTTGGCTCAAGCGCGCGTAGGTCCATTCATCGGCGTGATCGTGGGATACCACCAAAAGCGCAGGCTTTTCCGGCGTATCCTGTCCCGCGCGCAGGACATATTCGGCAAGGTTGAACTCAGGCTGTGACATGTCTTTTCGGTACCGCGCTCGACGCAGCGTTGCAAGCATTCGCGCGCAAAGCTATATCAGGTGAATGAACAAAGATGCCCCCGAAAGTCTGATCCAGATCGCCCGTCAAAGCGGCGCACCCGAGACGACGCCCCCCGTTGATCTGGGCGCGCGTGTGCGTGAATTGCGCAAGGGCCGCAAATGGACGCTGGAACAGGCAGCCAAGCAGGCTGGACT
>JAFMHE010000298.1 GCA_017854675.1 Paracoccaceae bacterium
CGGGACTTCAGAACGACACTGCCGACATGCAACGCGGCCAGCAGCAGCAAGAATGAAGCGGTTGCTTTATGCAGTTCTTCGATGAACGTTTCACTCTCGTGATTGATTTCTGCGCTGTAGCGGTCTTCATTCTCGGGGATAGGGGCGTTTTGCAGGGCGATCCCGGTGAGGGACACCACAACAAGGGTTCCCCACAGCGCATAAACCATCAATGCACCCAACGGATTATGCGAGCGGTACTTGGGATGCGAGGCGCGTCTCAAACGCGAAATGTGGCGCATCGCGGCGGATAGACTGACAGGAAAAGATGAGAACCGCGCATTTTTTGGGCCGATGACACCCCAAAATAACCTGAGCGCCAGAAACCCCAGCGCGATGTAACCGATCCAGATATGAGCCTGCGCATTTTCACCGATGATGGAGCCGTTGAGGATGATGGCCAAGGCAATCGTCCAATGGGTCAGGCGCACAAGTGGATCCCAGACCCGACCGTGCGGTTGCGGTTTTATAGGCCTGATCATTCTGTGCCCGCCTCGACAGCAAAGGCCAGCAAGACAGCCGTATCTGCAGACAAAAGAATATAGCGTTTCAAGATAATCTCCTTCGGGATCGCTTTTATGAATTTGGTCTAAATATGGGGCGCGGTTCCACCGGCTTTTGCTTGCGGGCTAGGGCAATAAATTTTGGCAGGCTTTTGCCACAACAGCCTCTTCGTTTGTTGGCAACACAAGAACCTTCACAAGGGATTGGGGCTGGCTGATGCAGGTTGCATCTCTGGCATTCTCGGCGCTGTCCAGCTCAAGACCCAGCCATGCCAGCCGGTCGCAAATGTTCTTGCGCACAAGTGCTGAATTCTCGCCTATGCCGGCAGTAAAAACCAACGCATCAAGGCCACCGATAGAGGGCACAAGACCCGCAAGAATGCTGGCCGCCCTAAAACAATAAAGGTCAATGGCTTCGCTTGCGTGGGGATCGTCGCTTTGCTGTAGAACTTGCATATTGTTACTGACGCCGGAAACACCCAGAAGACCGGATTTCCGATAAAGCAGGTTTTCGATCTCGGTGGCATCCATGCCCTTGGCCTGCATCAGATAGAGCACAACACCGGGGTCCAATGTGCCGCATCGCCGTCCCATCATCAGCCCGTCAAGTGCTGTGAAGCCCATGCTGGTCGCCACGCTTTTGCGGTCATGCATCGCGCACATACTGGCCCCGTTACCAAGATGCGCCACGATCACGCGGCCACCTGCGCAGTCGCCAAGGTACTGCGGCAAAACACCGGCGATATAGTCATAAGACAGCCCGTGAAACCCATACCGAACGACACCTTCGTCGCTTAATGCGCGGGGCAGGGCGAACAGTTGGGCGGTTCTGCTTTGGGTCCGGTGAAAGCTTGTGTCAAAACAGGCGATCTGCGGCAAACCGGGCCGCCATTTGGCGACGGCACGTATTGCGGCAAGGTTATGGGGTTGATGCAAAGGCGCGAGGGGCGAAAGCAGTTCCAGTTCCTGCAAGATCTCGTCGTTGATAAAGGTTGGGACAGAGAAATTTCTGCCGCCATGAACAACGCGGTGACCAACGGCTTCCAGTGGCATCTGGCCAAGATGCTGTTCGAGCCAGTCAAACAATCTGGCAATCAGTTGCTCATGGTCAGCGTCGGCGTTGATGGTTTCAAGTTCAGCGTTGTCCAAAGGCGCGCCAGTTTCGTCTCGGGCCGTGAAGGCTGGTGCGCCTCCGATGCCGGTAAATTTGCCGCTGATCTGGGCTGTCTCCGATAAGGTCTCGCGGTCAAATACCGCGAATTTTAAACTGGATGATCCGGCATTCAGCGTCAAAAGAACCTGTGTCATGCTTTGTCACCTGTAACGTGATAGTGGATCAACAATTGCGCCATCGCAGCAGATGCAAGCCGCGACATCACGCCGTCTGCGCGGCTGGTCAGAACAATTGGTATCCGCGCGCCCAGCACGATGCCGGCAGCGTCGGCGCCAGCCAGATATATCAGTTGTTTGGCGATCATGTTTCCGGCCTCCAGATCGGGCACGATCAGGATATCCGCATCGCCTGCGACCTCGGAATGGATGCCCTTTGTTTCAGCGGCGGCCTTGGACACCGCATTGTCAAATGCCAACGGCCCGTCCAGAAGCCCGCCGACGATTTGCCCGCGGTCGGCCATTTTACACAACGCAGACGCATCCACCGTGGATGGAATACTGGGCGTAACGGTTTCTATTGCCGACAAAAGCGCGACCTTTGGCGCCGCAATCCCGAGCGCCAATGCAAGGTCGATTGCATTCTGCACAATGTCGCGTTTGACGGACAGATCGGGAAAAAGGTTGATGGCAGCATCGCTGATTAACAACAGCTTGGGATAGTTCGGGATATCCAGCGCAAACACATGGCTCATCCGCCGCTCTGTGCGCAGGCCGGTTTCCTTGTTGACCACCGGTGCCAGCAGTTCATCGGTATGGATCTTGCCCTTCATCAGCATGTCGACTTTGCCTTCGCGCGCCAATGCCACTGCGCGTTCAGCGGCTGCATGACTGTGGGGGACATCAACGATCTCGATCCCGCTCAGGTCCAGTTGTGCCTCGGCGGCGGTGGCCTCGATCTTGGCTTTTGGGCCGACGAGAATGGGAACGATCATCCCCTTTGTGCCAGCCAGCACAGCCCCTTCAAGAGACAGGGCATCGCAGGGATGCACGACGGCAGTGCGGACAGGTGCAAGGACGCTTGCCGCCTTGGTTAGGGCAGCGAACCGTGCGCCGCGCTCGTGCAGGTGAACCTCTGGCAATAAAACACGGGGGCGGCGTACCTTTTCTGTCGGGGCGACAACCACGGCCCTCCCCTCAATGACGATCTCGTTGTCTTGGTTGAGACAGAGACAATCGAGGGTGACGTGAGGATGCTCGGCGCTTTTTTCAGCGACGGTTACGCGCACCGTGATAGTATCGCCCAGACCGACAGCATTTCGGAAACTCAGGTTCTGATTGAGATAGATCGTGCCAGGGCCGGGCAATTCGGTTCCCAACACTGCGGAAATCAACGCGCCGCCCCACATGCCATGCGCGATGACTTTGTGAAACATATCCGAATGCGCAAAGTCAGAGTCGACATGCGCAGGATTCACGTCACCGGACATAACGGCGAACAATTCGATGTCGCCCGGCTTCAATACACGCGTCAGCTCTGCGCTGTCACCGATGTGTATTTCGTCGAAAGTTTTGTTCTCAATGTATTGCATGCGTAATCGCCCTGCCTCCGCGCTGACCTATGTTTTGGTCGGCTTTTGCTCTTCTGTGCCTGCATCTCCCAAGCGGCTCTCTGGCATGATCTGCTATTCCTGAAACACACAAGTGCCGAGTTTCTTGCATAGGCAGGTGTCTCGGGTCTTTTTTGCCCCCATCGGCGGTGGCGATCTACCGTTTTTTCTAGGCAAAGCCTGAACTTGAAATGAAGTCATATGCGCCAACTAAATGGTTTCATGTACGGGCGGATAATCCACAGATAATATTAAAATCGGGCATAGCGACTTGATCTGCATCACTTGCTGGGGAAAGGGTGGCTGCGCAGTGAAGAAACCAAGCATTGGAGCCTCGCCCAATGCTCACCCTGTGTACGATCAAGGCTTTTCA
>JAFMHE010000071.1 GCA_017854675.1 Paracoccaceae bacterium
GAAAATTCGATGTAGCTGTTCCCATCCACGGTCGAAAGCGGGTCCGCCGCATTGTCGGCATTGATATGATTGGCATTCACGCCAATCCGTATTCGGTCCCCAATACGGCGCGACAGGGACAGCGTGAAAATCTGCGAGGATTTATCAAGATCGTAGAACATGCCAAAGTCGACTTGGGTATCGTTCGTATCATTTGCCCGGTAGTTGAGCCCCAAAAACAGATCATCATCATAAACGCTGATCGGCTGGCGGTCGCTGCGGTCATCATAGTGGTATTCCGCCGCGACTGTAAGCGTGCCTTTGCCCCCCAATACGTTGTAAAAAGACCTGTCACCGCCAATGATCGCCCCGACAAAATCCTCGCCCGCGGCTTCTCTCAGAAAACCTTCGAAACGCAGTTGCGTGTCACCCGTGGCATAAACCGCTGTCAGCCCGTATTGGCGGATTTCCTGGTAATAGGGCGTAAGCGCCGTAAAGGCTCCGGCACCTGCATCAAACGCACTTTTGATCGGGGTTGCACCGTCTAGGTAACCTGCCAGCACGGCTGCGTTGAATTGGTCGCAGGCTGACGCGGTGACTGTGCGGTCCGCCTGGATACATCCCGGCAGTCTCAGCGCCTCGCGGTTGGTGCCATCAAACACCGAAGCGCCGATATCCAGGGACCCGCCTGCGATTGAATAGCTGTTGGCAAAGCGCAGCGCGACATCAGGGCTGTTTGCATCTTCATATCGGATCAGGCGGTCGTCCGTATAATAGGGTCCGCGCTGACGTGTGGCCCGGCTGCCAAAATTTCCCTCAACAGTGTCTCCCAGAAGATAGAAACTGAACGTCCCGACCCCGGTATAGATGTTTGCATTCGCCATTGGCGTGCCGATCAGATCGCTGTTCCCAACCTGATTGGTCTGGTTTTTGGCGTTCATGACATTGACGATTGTGCGCCCGTTGCTGACGCCCCAGTCCTCGACATTATATCCAAGCACAAGATCCCAATCCTCAAATCGATTGGTGTAATAGGCCTTTTGAATGTTCAGAAGGGACCGGTCGTTTTCATCATCGTTCAGACCCGAAAACTGAAACACGGCCTGGCCCGTGCCGACATCGATATTGCCGTTCAGTTGAAACCCCACAAAGGCATAAAAGCCCGCATCAGCTTGGCCCTCATATTGTCCGTCATCAAAATAGTAACGATATCCAAACTCGAGCTTTCCCGAAAGACTGGCACCCCCTTCTGTCGCCAGAACAGGTGTTGCCAACAGCAGCGCCGACACGATGCCCATACCAACCTGTTTCATCATCCGGCCTCCAAACTATCTCTGTCCCAGCCCGCGCACCCTACGCCAGGATCAAGGCTGTGCAACCACTGCAGCCCTGCAGCCCCCACAATCCCCGCGGTTGGTGCGATATCACCACGGCCTTGTTGCAGGCGCGCATATTGCATGCACCCCGAAACGGCAGGCGGCAATAGATCCCGCCAGGACGCGTGCAGCACATGACTGTTGCAGGTTTGCTCATGCAAAAGGCGGTCCGCCTTTACTCTAAAACCCTCATATATATTCTTGGGGGCGAAACATGTGAGGTTTCGATCCACCAGCCCGAGGCTTGAAACTGTCAGGAATGCATGGTCAGAGAACATGGGATAGGACGTTCCGGCCTACGTGCTGGAAAGCGGTATGGGAAAGTTGACATGAAAGATCAAAACCGTGGGTTTCCAGTAGGCACCCATGACCCGATAGCCATTGTGGGGATGTCGTGTAACCTGCCCGGCGACAACCGGACCCCCGAGGCGTTTTTTGATTTTCTGCTGAAAAAGAAATGCGGCATCGTCGAAATCCCCCCGGATCGCTGGGGAGTGGAGGCCTTTTATGACCCCGATCCCGCGGCCATCGCGAAATCGGTCAGCAAATGGGCAGGTTTCATAAAGGACATTCGCGGTTTTGACGCCAAGTTCTTTGGCATTTCGCCCCGTGAAGCCGATGGCATGGACCCGCAACAGCGCTTGGTGCTGCAAGGGGCCGTAGAGGCGATGATGGACGCGCAAATCCCGCTGGAAGACTTTTCGCGGCGCAGCACGGGGGTGTTCATCGGCATTTCGCAATCCGATTTCCGGGCCGTGCAGGAAATGCGCATTACCAGCGCCGAAAGCTATGCCGGGACGGGCTATGCGCTTTGCATCAGTGCCAACCGTATTTCCCACCGCCTGAACCTGACAGGGCCAAGCTATGCGGTTGATACCGCTTGTTCCTCGTCGCTCACCGCGCTGGATCAGGCGGTGCAAAATCTGCGCAATGGCACATGCGAGATGGCCCTTGTCGGCGGTGTGAATGCAATGGTGCATCCTTCGCCGTTCCTGGCCTTTTCCAATGCCGGCATGCTGTCTCCCACGGGCCGTATTTCCACTTTTGACGATGCGGCGAATGGTTTTGTGCGTGCCGAAGGGACGGGCATGATCGTGATCAAACCCCTAAGCCGCGCCCAAGCGGACGGGGACCGCATTCATGCCGTCATTCACGGCACAGCCGCCAACCAGGATGGCGCAACAAATACGATCACCGCACCGAACCAGCATGCCCAGATCGGAATGTTGCGCAGCCTGTTCAACAGCGTTGATGTGCGCCCAGACCAAATCGGATTTGTCGAGGCGCATGGCACCGGCACCCCCATCGGCGACCCGATCGAAGCGGGTGCAATCGGCACCGTCATCGGGCAGAATTCACCGGATCATCCAGTCTATATCGGATCTGGCAAAGCCAATGTCGGGCATCTGGAAAGTGGTGCAGGCATCACCGGTCTGATCAAGGCGGCGATGGCTGTTAAAACCGGTATCGTGCCGCCGAACATCAATTTCAAGACCCCCAACGCCTCGATCCCCTTTGACGCGCTTAACTTGTGCGTGCCCACCCAGCCAGAGGCATTTCCCGATACAGACGGTCCCAACTATGCCGTCGTGAACTCTTTTGGGTTCGGTGGCGCGAATGCTTGCGCCTTGGTGTCCTCACCCCCGGAGACAAATTTCGATTACCACCCGATGCCAGCAAGCCGCGCACCGAAACACTGGGAAACCGGCGCGGACAGGTTTCCTCATATGGTACCGGTGTCCGGGGCAAGCCAGGAGGCGCTGCAGGCCAATGCGGGCGCGCTGCTCAAAGCCATGAGCGGCAAAGGCACGCTTGCCAAGACGCCCCTTGCCGATATTGCCGCAGCCCTGGCCACAAAACGCAGCCATCTGATGTACCGCGCGGTGATCTTGGCCCGAACGCCCGCCCAGCTCAGGACGGGGCTGCGGCATCTGGCGGCGGGCAACACGGATGCGGCCAACATCATCACCGGACAGATGCAAAGCACCGGCAAAGTCTGCTTTACCTTCTCGGGCCAGGGCAGCCAGTGGTGGGGCATGGCCCGTGATCTGCTTGAACTAAACACGACATTCTCAGACGCGGTAGATGCATTCGATGCGGAATTCATACCCGTCACAGGCTGGTCCATTCGTGCCGAACTGTTGAAAGACAAGGCAACCTCCCGGATCGATGACACCACGGTCACGCAGCCTGCGCTCTTTGCCATTCAAACCGGGTTGGCGGCGCTCTGGAAACAGGTTGGTGTCGTGCCGGATATGGTGGTCGGCCATTCTATCGGAGAGGCGGCGGCGAGCTATGTCGCGAACGGGCTGTCGTTAAGTGGTGCGGCAAAATTTCTCTCAAAGAGAGGGGCCATTCGTGATCAGCTGGGCATGCGCGGGGCAATGGCCGCCATTGGCATGAACCATACCGACGTGGAGGCGCTTTTGCCTCTCGATGGCACCCTGGGCATTGCTGCGATCAATGGGCCGGGGTCCACCACGATCAGTGGCGACTATGATGCGCTGCATGATTTTGTCGAAGAATTCCAGATGCTGCGGCCCGATACATTCATACGTGCCCTGACCGTCGACACGGCGTGGCATTCCTACCATCTGGATGCGGGCGAAGACTGGTTCCGCCGCGAAATGGCGATGATTGACTGGTCCGTGCCGACCTTGCCGTTCATATCCACCGTGACAGGCCAGCCCGAAACCAGGTTCGATACCGACTATGGCTGGCTCAACCTGCGCCGCCCGGTCCGGTTTCAGGCCGCGGTAGAGACCGCACTAGATCTGGGTGCCACCCGTTTCGTGGAGTTGGGCCCGGCGGCCACCCTGGCAGGTCCAACCAAAAGCACCGCCCTGGAGAGGGGCACAACCGTTTCGGTATTGCACTCTGTCAACCGCAAGGACAGTAATTTTGACAGTATGGCGCAGGCTGCCGCCGCCTTGTTTGTTGAGGGGTATCCGCTGGATTGGTCTGCAATAAGTGGGGCACCCAAGGCCTATGTCGCGCTGCCGCAAAACGTCTGGATCGAAGAACCCTTCTGGCAGGATTCCGAGGAAAGCAGGGATTTCCTTAATGCCACGGCCAAGCATCCCTTTTTGGGATCCCCGGTCCGTGGCAAAGGGACAAGCTGGAGTGCTGAAATCAACCTGAAGGCCTATGGCTACCTCAAGGATCACCGGATGCAATCGGACGTGATCTTTCCGGCGGCGGGCTATGTCGACACGATGATTGCCATGTGCCGCGACCTGTTTGGCGCGGATGTGCCGGTCGAAATTGAAAATGCGGTCATCCATGAGGCGCTCTTTATTGCGCCTGATCAAGATGTCCTGTTTAGCTCTGTTTATGAAGCTGACCGGGGTCGGGTAAAGCTCTACTCGCGGATCCGCGACGCCCAGGATGACTGGGTTTTGCGCTGCGAAGCCAAAATACGCATCCATGACGTCCAAGCGCCCCCTGCAAGACGGCTGGATCCGCAGGCCGATGGCTTTGACGCGATTGATACGTCTTATGTCTATGATGTGGATGCCTCGACAGGGCTGATCAACTACGGTGATGCTTTCCAGACGGTGCAAGACCTGTGGATGTCACCCACGAAAACCCGTGCCCGTATCGTCCTGCGCGCCGAGGGGCGTGCCGTACAGGATCGGTACCATCTGCACCCGACCATGTTCGACGGATGCCTTCAAATTCTCGAACCAAGCATGTCGCTTGAGAAGGTCGCAAAAGGACGCCAGCCCAGCGATCCGGTTTGCTTGCCCGTCGGCATGGGCCGCATGCGGGTTTATGCTGATTTTCCCGACGAGGTGATTGTCGAGGCCGATCAATTCGAGACAGCCAGTGGCACTGGGGATCCTGTAGGGTTCACGGTCTTTGACCTGGACGGCAACGTGCTGATGGTGGTCGACGATGTCAGGGTCAAACTCCTGCCGTCCAAACAGGTTGTGGACAATAGTGGCGAGGTGCCGGCCCATTTTGTCCGGCAGGAACTGATCGAATTGCGCACCGCCCCGGAACCTGAGGGTTCAGCGGGACGTTGGGTTGTCCTGGAAAATGAGCAGCCCGGCCCCCTTGCGCCCGCGCTCAGCGCGTTGGGTGCGCAGGTTCAATGCATTGGACGCGGTGAATTGGGCGATGATCCGGGCGATGCGCTTGTTGATCTGCTCGGTGCTGATATTGAAAACGGCATGCTGCGCGGGATCGTCGTGACATGGCCGCTGCGCTTGCCGGAGGTGACGGAGAACACCAGCACTGACGCGATGTTCGGGCCCCTTGATGCCTGTGTCAAAGACATCATCTCGCTTGGGGAGCTGATGGATTATGCACGCACAGAAACAAAGGGTTTGCCCGCATTCGTGTTCCTGACCAATGGGGCCTATCCAGACGTTGACGGCAGTGCACGCAACGCCAACATCCTGTCCCAGATGCCGATCTCCGCGATGGTGCGGGGCCTCGCGACCGAAGCGCCTGAATACACCGTGCGCGTCATTGATGCCGATGCGGCCAGCGATGCGGCACCTGATCTCTTGGCCGCATATATCCTGACGCCAAGCCCGGAGACAGAAGTGATCTTGCGGGACGGCAAAAGCTTTGCACCGCGGTTGCATCATGCGCAAAGCGATGGCTTTGATCCGAAACTCTTGCCGGTCACCAAGGCCGATACAGACATAAATTTCCATGCCACGATGCAAAGCCCCGGGGTCATCGACAATGTTCGATTGACCGAAATACCGCTGGCCCCCGTCGGGCCGGATGATGTGCGCCTGCGCATATCTGCTGTTGGCCTGAACTTTCGCGACATCATGGCAGTCACCGGCCTGCTGCCGGTCGAAGCCGAGCCCGAGCCCGCGTGGCAAAACCTTGGGCTGGAGTTTGGTGCCATTGTTGAAGCCGTCGGATCAAAGGTTACCGGTCTTAAAGCGGGCGACCGGGTGATGGGCTTTGGCAAACGCTGCCTGCAGCGTTTCTTGACCATCAATTCCAGCGCCGTGACGCTGGTGCCCGATCATATCTCCTTGGCCCAGGCCTCCACCATTCCCAGCGCCTTTTCCACCGCGCATTACGCGCTGAACCATGTGGGCCGGATGCGCAAAGGCGAAAAGGTCTTTATCCATGTCGCAACAGGCGGTGTCGGCACCGCGGCAGTGCAGCTTGCCCAAGCCGCAGGTGCCGAGATTTTTGCAACGGCCGGCAGCCCTGAAAAGCGCCAGTTGCTGCGTGATCTGGGCGTTCAGCATGTGATGGACTCCCGGTCATTGTCATTCGCAGATGATGTCATGCGGATCACAAAGGGCGCGGGCGTTGATATCTTGCTGAACTCGCTGCCCGGCGATTTCATCACCAAGGGCCTTGATATCATGGCCCCCTATGGCCGCTTCCTCGAAATCGGCAAACGCGATGTCTATGAGGATGCCTCTATCGGGATGAAGGCCCTGCGCCGCAATGTGTCCTTGAGCGTGCTTGACCTTGCCGCGATGGGGGAAGAGCGGCCCGACATGATGGCGGAACTGTTCACGGAGCTGGCGGAGATGCTTGAAAGCAAATCCTTGAGCCCCCTGCCGCTCACCGAATTCCCGATCAGCCAGGTCAGCGACGCGATCCGCTACATGAGCCAGGCCAAACATGTCGGCAAGGTTGTGGTCAGCCTGGAAGAAGAGACCTTTCACGTGCGCCGCGACGAAAACCGCCCCGTCACCCTGTCACGGACCGGCAGCTATCTGATCACGGGGGGCACGGGCGGGTTTAGCCTGAGCATTGCTGATTGGCTGTCACGGGCCGGTGCCGGTCATTTGATCCTTGCCTCGCGCTCAGGGACGGTCGCACAGGAGGACGAAGAGGCGCTTGCCAGCCTGCGCAACAAGGGCACCCGCGTCTCGGTCGTCTCTTTGGACATCACGGATGCAAGCGCCGTTGATGCCTGCGTGGCGACAGCCCAGGCCAGCGACATGCCGTTGAAGGGCGTCATCCACGGCGCCGCTGTGATCAAGGACGGGTTTGCCAATCAACTCACGCCCGACATGATCGGGGACGTCCTGTCGCCAAAGATCAAGGGGGGGTGGAATCTGCACCGTGCCTTTGCTGAACATGGTGTTCAGCCTGATTTCATGATCGGCTTTTCCTCGATCGCGCAGGCGACGGGGTCTGCAGGGCAAACCAACTATATCGCGGGCAACGCCTTTCTCGACGCATTGGCGCATTACCGGCGCGCGCTTGGGCGGCCGGGCACAGCGATCGACTGGGGCGTGATTGCCGATGCCGGTTTCGTGGCGCGCAACGCCGCGCTGGCATCCTATCTGGAAAGCCTCGGACAGTTCGGTCTGGCCCGCACAGACACAGATGCGGCGCTGGAATTGGCCATCGCCCGCGACGCACCAAGCTTTATCTATTCGCGCGCCGATTGGGAACAGGTTGCACGTGCCAACCCCGCTCTTGGCAACAGCCCGCGCATGTCTGGCGTCTTGGTGAACGATGCCGGCGGCACGACAGAGGTGCGGGCCCGTTTGATGGCATTGACCGGCGATGCCCTGGTCACAGAGGCCCAGGAATTCATCAAGGACGAGGTCGTGAGCGTTCTCAAGATCGACAAGAACATGATCCAGGTCGCGCGCCCGATGAGCGAGCTTGGCCTTGATAGCCTGTCCTCTTTTGAGTTGAAAATTCGGATTGAGACCGCATTGAATGCCTCCATCCCGGTTTCGAAATTCCTGCAAGCGCCTTCCATCAGTGAACTGGCGATCATGCTAGCAGCCGAGCTTGATACCATCCGCAAAAACGAGGCCGCGACCCGTGATACCGGCGCGTCCTCTGATCCGTCAGGTACCGCGGCCAATATGCGGACCGGCGATCTGGCCAGTAACCGCCAAATCGGCCTGATCCGGGACAGCCTGTCTGCGGCAACCTCCGACTGGTCCAGATCCGCGATGGAGCATCGGGCAGAGATCACACTTGCAGAACCCTGCACGCCTCAGAAACTTCGAAACCTTCTCAAAAAGATGGAGCGGCGCCATCCGATGCTGAGCATGCGGATAGACAGCCAAGGGCAGATCACCGGCAACGGCCCGGGCATCACCTTGATCGAAGGGCCTGACAATGAACTGCTGAATGTTGCAGAGGGCGACCTGGTGCGCGTGTCATATGATCTGACCACAGACAAGCCAGTCTTGGGGGTAAGGCTGCATCAGGCCCTGGGGGATCAGGCCTCCGTTGCGGTGATGCTGCAGGAAATTCAGGGTCTGCTGGCGGGTCAGACATTGCCCAAGCCCTTGCGCAAACGCGCGCTCATGGAATGCCTTGCCTCTTGCCGCTTTGACGAGGCTGATCCCGCATCACAACGCGACCGCGCCTTTTGGTGGTATGCCCTGACCGCAACCCAAGCCCCTGTCGTGCCGTTTTCCAGACGCAGCCGCGCGCTTGTGCCCGCGCTTGCCGGTCGCAACCACGGCCCGGCGGCAGCCATCAATGCGACAGTGCCAGGTCAGGCAGATGTGGCTGCGCTGCTATGTGGTTTTGCCAAGGCCGTGCGCGAGATCACAAAGACCAAGGGGGCGGTTCTGATCGGCCGCAAAATATCCCTGCGCGACAGGTTGCCCAAAGGGGCTGCCATCGGCCCGTTTGAGCTTGAGCAACCGCTTGTGGTGCCCGAAATGGGCGCAAACCGCATCGCAATGGCCCAGTTTGAACGCATCTTGGCGGCCGCGGACAGGCATCCCGGGTTTGACAGCCATGCGGCAGCGCGCGCGTTTTCGGACCAGTTCAACCAGTCAGGCACCACGCCTTTTCAGTTCTTGTTTGAAACTGTGACACAGATCACGGCGGCGGCCCCGGACGCGATTTTGCATGACCTTTGCTTGCAGGCGGATCAGGGCAAGGATCAAACCGAGATCCGGTTGCTTTTTGATCAAGATGTCGTGGACGCGGAAACCGCGCAGAGCATTGTTGAGAGCCTGGTTTTGCAGATGACACAACTGGAACTGACCTCGTGATGCATATGGGTTGCGCAGGTGTTTTTGTCGGAGTGCGGTAGTGAGTGCGGATTCCAGTAAAATAACGGCCCACCCCGTCACGCTAAAACAAAAGTTCATGCTGGATCAGGCAATACACCCCGATTGCCAGGACGATTTGCGCGACCTTTGGACCCTGTCCTCGGCCGTTCTTGTCCGCCCTGGGGTTGATCTGCGGCGCCTGCGCCGTGCGGTCCACAAGCTGATGGAACGCCATGATATTTTGCGGCTGCGGTTTGAGCAGGCCAAAGGCACATGGCGGGCCTTGATCGATCCCCCAGGACGGGACCCCATACGGCTGATCGATCTTGGTGACCGGGATGATGAAACGTTTCTTTCTGAAATCAAGACCATCGCCAATGCGCCGATGCCCCTGGTGGGGCAACCCCTGATCGATTTTGTGATTGTTAAATGCGGGTCCCGCGGCGATGTTGGGATCGCGCGGTTCCATCACGCCATCACGGATGGTTACGGCATGGTGGTTTTAGCGGAGGATCTGATCAAACTTCTGATGGGCATGCCCATCACCGGCAAGGCGGTATCCTTTGTCGAATATCTTGCGCGCCATCAATTGCCCCTGCCACGTCGAGCAGCCAAGGTTGACGCCTTTTGGGATAAGCTGCGCGAGGAATTGCCAAAAGCGCCGAACATTGGACGCAAAGCCAAGGGGCTGGAACCTTTGTGGCATAGTTTTGGAGAAACGGAACAAAGGCAGATTGATTTTCGCGTAACGCCGCAAAGCATCATAAGATTTGAAAACCGCGCGGCAGAGCTGGGCATCAGTGAGAATGCGCTGCTCTTTGCCGGCTACCTCGACGCCCTGTGCCAATGCTACGACTGGGACAAGCTGCTGTTCAAAACACATGTCTCGCGGACAGATCCGGTGCTGGACACCTATGCAGGCGATCATACGCTGGATCCCATCCTGCCCTATAGGCGCGGAGGCGAAAAAGAGTTTGTTGCAGCGGCTCAGGCGTTGAGTGCGACGCTGAACCAGGCCATGGAACATTTGCCGGCTGGCGCTGCGATCCGTCGCACCCCTTATGAGAATGAGTTGATTGAGGCCGGATATTATACTGAACAGTTTTCCCTCTACGAACCCCGCGCCACCGTGCGACAACAGCGCTCGATATTCAGCGAAATATTTTATGTCGAATATGGGCAGGAGCAACAGCTAGGACCGTTCAAACTGACCCCTCTCGATATCGCAAAACCCCAACGCAGCTTATACGAAATGCAGCTTCATCTTGGGACCTCCAAAACACGCAAAGGCTTTAGCATCCTGTATGACGGGATCGGTTACGACTTCCGCGAGGTGCGCCGGATCGGGGATAAAATATGTGCGTTGCTGGAGTTTGACCTGACCGAGGCGATCGCGTCATGATGCACTGGCGCGATATGAGGCAGCTCAGGCAGCGCAGTCAAAATTTCGGCACCGCCAGCACCGGGTCCCTTGCAGGTGGGATCCAATGACCGACACGGGCCCAGAACCGGCTGTTTTCCCTGTCACCAAATGGCAGCAATATTTGCTGGATGAAGCGGAGCATCCCGATGCAACAGATGATTTCCGCGAACGCAATCTATTGTCGAATGCCTTTCTTGTAAGCTCAGGCATTGATCTGCGCCGCGCGCGGCGGGCGGTCCAAAAACTCTTTAACCGACATGACAGCCTGAGAATTCGCTTCGCCCGGATCAAGGGTAAATGGCGGGCGCTGATCGCGCCGTCCGTTGCGGAAATGATCCATGTGGTCGATCTGGACGGGCTTGATGATGCGGCATTTCTTGCCCGGGTATCAGACTTGGCAAATGCCGCGATGCCGCTTGTCGATACGCCGCTTGCGCAGATCATTATTGGACGATCTGGCAGCCGCGGCGATGTCTTGATCACACGTGTCCACCACGCCATTACCGACGGCCATGGCATGTTGTTGCTGATTGAGGATCTCATCAAGTTTTTGATGGGCATCCCTATTTTTGGGCGCGCCATCTCTCATGCTGATTATATCGCGCATCATCAATCACCACCGCCAAGCCGCGCGGCGGAAATTGATGCTTTTTGGAAGAACATGCATCGTGACCCGCCCAAGGCACCGAATGTGGGGCGCAGGGCCAAGGGGCTAGAGCCCCTGTTGCACGCTGCGGGCCGCGTGAAGCCGCAAAAAATGCGGTGCACTGTGACCGCAGAAAGCTTGCAACGCCTGGAGGAGAGAGCCACTTCCGGAAACAACACTGCGACCAGAATGCTGTTTGCAGGCTATTTGGAAGCGCTGTGCCAGTGCTATGATTTGGACAGGGTAATATTCTCGGCGAATGTCGGGCGCACTGACCCGGCGATATATACCTACATGGGACTACATACGCTGACGCCCATTATGATTTACCGGTCACAAGGCGCGCAGGGGTTCAGTGATGCCGCCCAGGCCTTTGGCGACATGTTTGTACAGGCGATGGACCATTTGCCAGCTGACGCGGCCTGGCGGCATTCAGAAGCCTTTTACGCCCTGATAAAGGCCGGCGCATACCCAACGCAATTTTCTTTGCGCCAACCAGACCCCAAAAGCCCGCTGGCCCATTCCACGTTCCGCGAAGGATTTTACAAGAATTTTGACGAAGAGCAGCGCATCGGCCCTTTCAAGTTCACGCCCTTGGATGTGTCTGTCAAACGTCGCAATTTTGCAGACATGGCATTGGATGTTGGGCCGCCCAAACGTAGAACCGGGTTTGAAATCTATTTTGATGCAATCAGCTTCACGCAAGCAGAGGTGCGGACCCTGGGAGACAAGATGTGCCACCTGACGGGTCTGGAACAAGAAGAGGTGGTCTTTGCATGACAAAAGACCGCAAGGTAAAGGCGTGTATGTACAGCCCTCTGCACGGTATTGGCGCTTGTGTGCGGCGCATTTGGAACGCCAGCCCCCTGATCAAAGGGACATATGACGATGAACTCAGGAAATATCGGAATATGACAATGGCCCAGCGGACAGCACTCACAAGATGACCGTTGCAAACAGGATCACTGGCGCGATTTTCCGGCATAACCGGATCGCGGTCATCTTATTCTTGGGCTTCATCACGGTCCTGGCTGCGGGCATACCGCGTTTGCACGTCTCTATGGACAGCAGTTCCTTTTTTGGCCCCGACAACCTCGAATATATTGATGCGTTGAAAATTGGCGATACCTACGCGGCCCCCAACACTGTGTTGCTGATGGTCGTCCCTCCCAGGGGGGCCGCTTTTGCACCTGAAACCCTGCGTGTCCTAAAGCAGATGACCGATGACGCCTGGCAGATGCCCTATGCGCTGCGCGTCGACACGGCGATCAACCACATGCATACCTTTGCGCAAAACGACGAGATATTTGTCGAACCGCTGCTGGATGAGTTCGCCGAGATCACGCCTGAGGCCGCTGCACGTTTTGGTGCATTGGCCATCGCATCAGACGGCCTGCGCAACCGGCTTTTGTCCGAAAACGCACAGGCATATGGCATCGCGATCAATGTGGTCCTGCCCGATGATGATCATGATGAGGCCAGCAATGATGTCGAAGATTTCGTATCCCAACTAAAGACCAGGTGGCGCGCGGCCTATCCTGAATGGGACGTGCGGGCGAGTGGTGGCTTGATGGGCAACAACCTGCTTGGGCGCGTGGCGGTTGAGGATATCGTCTTTTTGGTGCCGCTGGCCCTGGTTGCCGTTGTGATCCTGTTTATGCTCACCTTGGGGTCTGTTCGCGCGGTTGCCGCAACCCTTGCGGTACTGACTTGTGCGACGGTTGCCACATTGGGCTTTGCCGGGTGGATCAATATGGCCCTGATGGCCGGCACGGCGATCAGCCCCTTGGCGGTCATGGTTTTGGTCTCAACCAGCTGTGTGCATGTGATATTAAGCACCATACGACTGGCAGAGCAGGGCACGCAGGCCAATCCGTTCCAGCAGGCGATTGAGAACAATCTGGCACCGGTGACCATCAGCCATCTGACCACTGCTTTTGGCTTTCTGTGCCTGAATTTTGCCCCCTCCCCGCCTCTGGCCAATATGGGGACGATGGTTGCGTTCGGCCTTGTGATTGGCCATGGCGCGGTGTTCATCCTGCTGCCCGGCCTGTTGTCACACCATCCACCGACACAGGCCGGACGGCTGATGGTGTCGGGCATACAGATGCGCAGGCTGGCAGGCTGGGTTTTGCGCCACAGTCGGTTATGGCTGGTGCTTTATGCTGTGGCCGGTGCCCTGGCCCTGGTCGGGATCACCCGCATCGACTTTGATGACAATGTCATCCGCTACTTCGACCAAAGATATGAACTGCGTCAGGATTCAGATGCGATTGCGGACCGTCTGACCGGGCTGGAGACATTGCAATTCTCGTTCCAGGCCCCAGAGGGGGGCAGCGTCTTTGACCCTGAATTCCTGCGCGCCATCGACCGGTTTGGTGTCTGGTTGGCGGACCGGCCGAATGTCGTCGCGGTGGCGTCACTGACGGATATCATCAAGGATCTGAACCGCAGCATGGGCGGGGATGACCCGCTCAACCATACGATCGCGCCAACCCAGCAGGCGAATGCGCAATTGCTGATGTTTTATGAGCTGTCACTGCCTGTTGGCATGGACCTCAACGTGATCATGGATGTCGACCGGACACAGACATTGCTGACAGCCACGGTGCGCGCAAACCACAGCGCCGTCACCAGATCATTGGCCCAAGAGGCCGAGACTTGGCTGGCACAGAATGAACCTCGGATTGCGACCCGTGCCGCAGGCTATGGGATCGCGTTTGCGCGCATTTCAAAAAGCAACAATGCGCAGATGCTGTATGGCTTTGTGACGGTTTTGTGCCTCGTCTCGCTTACGATGGTTATCACCCTGCGCAGCCTGCGCATGGGGGTGATCAGCCTTGTGCCAAATCTGGTGCCCGCCCTGCTGGCATTTGGGCTTTGGGGCCTGACCATAGGGGACATCAACCTGGGCTCAACGGTTGTCACAACGATGACTTTCGGCATTGTCGTCGACGATACCGTGCATTTCCTGATCCATTACCTCAGAAGCCGGCGTCGTGGCATTGAACTGCAATCCGCAATCGAAGAAACCTTCAGGGTTGTCGGCTCTTCGATCATGCTGACCTCGATCTCACTGATCATCGGCTTTACGATCATGGCGGCTTCGGGGTTCTCTATAAACCAGCATATTGGCATACTGACAGCTGTCGTCATCGCTTTTGCGCTGCTTTCTGACCTGTTGCTTTTGCCTGCCATCCTCAAGACATTCCAAGGAAACCAAAAATGAAAATACTCCGGCGGAAATTGATAAGCTCCTTTATTTGCGTGCTTTTCCTTGGGGCGGGCATGTCCCAGGCTGAAACAAGCGCTGAGCGCGGTTTGCGGCTGGCGACCGAAGCCTCTGCCAGAAACGGCGGCTACCAAGATAGCGCGGTTACCGGTGAAATGCTGTTGAAAACGGCCAGTGGCCAATCGGCCGAACGTCGTTTTGACGCAAGCTGGATCGAGCTGGGCAAGGGCAGCTCGCGCTCCCTTCTGGTCTTTCGGTGGCCCGGAGACATCCGCAACACGGCGCTGTTGACCCATATCTTTACCGGGAAAAACGATGATCAATGGCTGTTTCTTCCCGCATTGGAAAGGGTACGCCGGATAAGCGGCTCTGGCCGGTCAGGATCCTTTGTCGGAAGCGAATTTGCCTTTGAAGACATGGCCGATCAGGAGGTCGATAAATTCAAACATAACTGGATTGCAGATGAACGCTGCCCCGGTTCCGGACAATGCCATGTCATTGACCGCATCCCGACCACCAAATCAGGATACAGCCGCCAGCGGATCTGGATAGATACAGCTGAGTTGCGCTTGCAGCAGGTTCAGTATTTCGACCGACGGGGCGCTCATCTCAAGACACTCTCGGTTTCAGGTTACCGCAAATATAGCGGCCGGTTCTGGCGGGCCTCCCGCATGGATATGATCAACCATTTGACAGGGGCCAGCACGCGCCTGAACTGGAAGGGTTATACTTTCAACAACGGTCTGAACGAGAATGGTTTTACAGTGAATGCCCTCCGCCGCATGCGCTAGTATTCCAAACCTAACACGTTACGGCGGTGGTTGCCTCCTCTGTTCCAAAGGGCCTGACGTTAGCTATTCACCTGTAAGACAGGTGAAGTCAGGCGAGAAAATCATGCAAAAGGTTC
>JAFMHE010000299.1 GCA_017854675.1 Paracoccaceae bacterium
GTGCCGTCGCGCGTCGTGGCCCGTGATCCCGCGCGTTTTGGCTGCGAGGTGGCCGAGGGCTGCACACCGGTCTACGGGCTGCCCATATCTGTTCTGCTGCTGATCGGCGTTGCGGCGGTCATGACGGTTATCGCGCGGCGTACCCGCTTTGGACGCTACATCTTTGCCACAGGTGGCAACCCTGATGCGGCGGAATTGTCGGGCATCAACACGCGCATGCTGACAGTGAAAATCTTTGCGCTGATGGGCGCGCTGTGTGCCTTGGCGGCGGTTGTCGCATCCTCGCGTCTGGCGAACCATTCAAACGATCTGGGCACATTGGATGAGCTGCGTGTGATTGCTGCTGCGGTCATTGGCGGCACAGCCCTGTCGGGGGGCATTGGCACGATTTACGGCGCCATCCTTGGTGCGCTGATCATGCAGTCGCTGCAATCTGGCATGGCGATGGTGGGGGTCGACGCGCCCTTGCAGAACATCGTTGTGGGCGCGGTTCTGGTCTTTGCGGTATTTATCGACATCCAGTATCGCAAACGTCTGGGAGGAAAATAACATGGCCGCACCCCTCGTAGAAATGAAAGACGTCTCTATCGCGTTCGGCGGTGTGCAGGCGGTGGACAAGGTGTCCATCACTCTGAACGCCGGTGAAGTCGTGGGCCTGCTGGGTCATAACGGCGCGGGCAAATCCACGCTGATCAAGATGCTGTCGGGCGCCTATAAAATGGACAGCGGCGAGATTTTCATCAACGGTAAGAAGGTCACAATCAATTCGCCCCGCGATGCCCGCGACCAGAACATCGAGACGATTTACCAAACACTGGCCCTTGCCGATAACCTTGATGCAGCATCAAACCTGTTTCTGGGGCGCGAATTGACCAATGCCTTCGGCTTTGTGGATGACGACCGGATGGAGGCGGAAACGCGCAAGATCATGGCGCGGCTCAACCCTAACTTTAAGAAACTGAAAGAACCGGTATCGGCCCTGTCAGGCGGCCAGCGCCAATCGGTCGCGATTGCGCGCGCGGTCTATTTCAACGCGAAAATCCTGATCATGGATGAACCGACGGCGGCATTGGGCGTGCATGAAACCGCGATGGTCGCAGAGTTAATTCAAGAGCTGAAAAAACAGGGTTTGGGCATTTTCCTGATCAGCCATGACACCCGTGAAATGATGGAACTCTGCGATCGTGTGGCGGTGATGAAAAACGGCCAGATGGTGGGCACCGAACGGGTCGAGGACGTGACCGAGGATGACATTTTGTCGATGATCATCCTTGGCAAGAACCCGAAAGTCGCAGCATGAGCTTTATCGGTCTTGATCTGGGCACCTCGTCGCTCAAGGCGATCCTGATGGATGACGCGCAGAAAATCGTGGCGGAACATTCTGTGCCTCTGACGGTGTCGCGCCCCCATAATGGCTGGTCCGAACAAGATCCGCAGACGTGGTGCGATGCGGCGATGACGGCCTTGCGCGCCCTTGCCGCACAGGCCGATTGCAGCACCGTCGCGGGTCTGGGGCTGGCCGGGCATATGCACGGTGCGACGCTGGTCGGGGCAGATGACAGGCCGCTGCGGCCTTGTATGTTGTGGAATGACACGCGCAGCCATGCGCAGGCCGCCGCGATGGACGCGGACCCACAGTTTCGCGCCATCACCGGCAATATCGTTTTCCCCGGCTTTACCGCGCCCAAGGTTGCGTGGGTCCGTGACAATGAACCGGATGTCTTTGACCGCGTCGCCAAAGTGTTGCTGCCCAAGGATTACCTGCGCCTGTTTCTGACCGGAGAACATGTATCCGAGATGTCTGATGCCGCGGGGACCGCGTGGTTTGATACGGGCGCGCGCGATTGGTCGGATGCGCTGCTGAGTGCCTGTGGTCTAAGCCGCGTACAGATGCCGCGCCTTGTCGAAGGAAACGCTGTGTCGGGCAGGTTGCGCGTGGATCTGGCGGATGAGCTTGGCTTGCCACGTATGGTGGTCGCGGGGGGCGCGGGGGACAATGCGGCGGCGGCCATCGGGGCAGGGGTTGTGCGCGACGGATCGGCGTTTCTGTCCTTGGGCACGTCTGGTGTGCTTTTCGCCTCAAATAATGGCTACCGGCCTGATCCCGCAACTGCCGTACACAGTTTTTGTCATGCGGTGCCGGGGGTTTGGCACCAGATGGGCGTAATCTTGGCGGCGACGGATGCGCTTGAATGGTTGGCGCGGCTGACGGGCCAATCGGCGGCGGAACTGACGAGGGGTCTGGGTGATGTTCAGGCACCGGGCCGGACGTTGTTCCTGCCCTATCTGGGAGGGGAACGGACGCCCCACAATGACGCGGCCATCCGTGGGCAGTTCCTGCATCTGGACCACGCGACGGATGCGCGCGCGGCGGCACGCGCTGTTTTGCAAGGTGTCAGCTTTGCCTTTGCCGATTGTCAGGCGGCCCTTGCTGCCACAGGCACACAAATTGAACGCGCTTTGGTACTTGGGGGCGGTGCCAAATCCGCGCATTGGGTCGCTATGCTGGCCAGCACCTTGGACATTGCCTTGGACGTTCCACGGGCCGGGGATTTTGGGGCGGCTTTGGGGGCGGCGCGTTTGGGGATGATGGCGGCAACCGGGGCTGGTGCAGAGATCGCAACGCCCCCTGGATTGGCGCAAAGTGTTGTGCCGGATGTGGATCTACGTGCCGCGATGCAGGACGGACATGCGCGGTACAGAGCAGCTTATGAAATGCTTAAGGGGCTTTGAACGCCCTTAGCGTTCTGTGATGTAATTTCGCGCGCCGATAAGGCCAAAATCACTGTTTTGGTAAAGGTTTACAGGCAGTTGTTCACGCCAGCCCGTGTGCCGCCCGCCGGCGTTGAATGCATCCAGAAAGTCCTGATCAAACAGCCATGGATTAGAGAGCGCGACACCGCCCGCGATAAACACGCCGCCCTTTGCATCAAAGGCGAGACCAAGATCACCCGCAACCGTCCCGAGGTATTTGCGAAAGAGCGCAATGGTTATGACCGCGACTGCATCATCACCGTTGCGTGCCGCTTTGAAAATATCCTCGGTCCGGGTCAGCGGTGCGGCCTTTGCTTCCACTTGCGCAACGGCTTTGTAAAAGAACGGAATGCCGGTGCCCGATAGGATCGCTTCGGCCTCCACTGCAAAGGTTGCGCCAATTCTGACGTCTGGCCATAGCGCCACAAGCGCTTGAAAATAAGGTACTTCTTGGGCGGTCTGCGGGGCGAGGGTGACATGGCCGCCTTCGCCGGAAATCACATGGGGTTTGCCGTTGCTCCAGACCATGGCACCAACGCCCAAGCCGGTGCCCGGACCGATGATCAGGCGCGGTGCATGGGATGTCGCGAATTCGCCCTGAAGCGTATCCACATCCTGCGCCGATACAGTGGCCAGCGACCATGCGGCAGCCTCAAAATCGTTTAGAATCTTGATGTTGGACACGCCAGTTGCAGCAGATAAAGACGCCTCCGAAAAGCTTTGAGACGAATTGGTCAATCGGACTTTGCCACTGTCGACGACACCTGCCGCGGCAACAACGATCTGGCGGGGCAATGACGTCTGCGCGCGGATCATTTCCGCGCTGGCAGCAGCTACATCAAGCGGGCCAGATGTG
>JAFMHE010000072.1:0-4118 GCA_017854675.1 Paracoccaceae bacterium
GACGAGCTGCGTCAGAAGTTCGTCGATCTGACCGCCCCGCAAGCGGCATACCTTGGCCTGACCATCCCCGATGACAAGCTGAAGTTTAACGAAGAAACCGGTCACTACGATTATTCCGAACCCGACTGGGACGAATTCTTTGACGTGCTCAAGGGCAATGGTCCTTGCAACACCGACCGGCTGGAGGCCCGCAACAAAGCGTGGGACGACGGCGCGTGGGTGCGCGATGGCATGATGGCGCACGCGGCCAAGAAACGTGCCGCGAAAATGGCAGCGGAGTAGGATCATGAGCACATCAAACGAATGGCCCCTTTGGGAGATTTTCATCCGTGGACAGCATGGGTTAAGCCACCGGCATGTCGGGTCGCTTCATGCGCCCGACGCTGAAATGGCAATCAAAAACGCCCGTGACGTATACACCCGCCGCAACGAAGGCGTCAGCATCTGGGCCGTTGAGGCGCATCACATCGCGGCCTCCTCGCCCGAGGAAAAAGGATCGCTTTACGAGCCGTCCAACGACAAGGTTTACCGTCACCCGACGTTCTTTGACATCCCTGACGAAGTGGGTGCGATGTGAGCGATCCACTGTTCGAATACCTCTGCCGCATGGGTGACAACACGCTGGTGTTGGGCCACCGCGTATCGGAATGGTGCGGTGTCGCGCCTGTGCTGGAAGAAGACATTGCGCTGGCGAATACCGCGCTGGACCTGATCGGTCAGACGCAATTGTGGCTGGGTCTGGCGGGCGAGGTCGAAGGCAAGGGTCGCGACGCGGACAAGCTTGCGTACCATCGTGACGTTTGGGATTTCCGCAATGTGCTGTTGGTCGAACAACCCAACGGGGATTTCGGGCGCACGATGATGCGTCAGTTCCTGTTTGACGGTTGGCATCTGGCGTATCTCAAGGCGCTGACT
The DNA here is from genome assembly GCA_017854675.1 of Paracoccaceae bacterium. GTDB lineage: Bacteria > Pseudomonadota > Alphaproteobacteria > Rhodobacterales > Rhodobacteraceae > Sulfitobacter. The sequence goes on from JAFMHE010000072.1 coordinate 916, forward strand.
GCATCCTCCAACGACCAGATCGCCGCGATTGCGGAAAAGTCGGTCAAGGAAGTCACCTATCATTTTGAGCGATCCACCGACACGGTTATCGGGCTTGGCGACGGCACCGAAGAAAGCCACCGCAGGATGCAAGACGCGCTGGAACGGTTGTGGCCTTATGTGGGTGAGATGTTCCTGTCTGACGATGTCGATGCCGCGATGATCGCGCAAGGCATCGCGCCTGATCCGACTGCACTGCGCGGGGCTTATGACACACAATTAGACGGCATTCTGGCCGAGGCAACGCTGATCAAACCGGCAGATAATTTCACGCATAAGGGCGGCAAAACCGGCGTGCGGCACACCGAACATCTGGGTCACATCCTGACGCAAATGCAATGGCTGCAACGCGCCTATCCGGATGCGACATGGTAGATCAAACCACCAAATTTTCCGAGGCCCCCGACCTGCTGAAAGAACTGGAGCGCGCCAAGGTTCAGGGTGCACCGCTCACTGAGAAACCGACGGTCGAGACAGTTTGGGCATGGTTGTCTGTGATCCCGGACCCCGAAATTCCGGTGATCTCGCTGACCGATCTGGGCATCATCCGCGATGTTGAATGGGACGGTGACACGCTGGTTGTCACGGTTACGCCCACCTATTCCGGTTGCCCCGCGACCAGCATCATCAACCTTGATATTGAGACCGCTTTGCGTGGGCATGGCATCGAAAACCTGACGCTGAAACGCCAGATATCGCCGCCATGGACCACTGATTGGCTGACCGATGCGGGCCGCGCCAAGCTGGAGGATTATGGCATCGCGCCGCCCCGCGCCGCTGGCGGTCCGCAGCACTGCCCGCATTGCAAATCAACCCGCGTGGAAAAGATCAGCCAGTTCGGATCGACCCCCTGCAAGGCGCAATGGCGGTGCACCGATTGCCTTGAACCATTCGATTATTTCAAATGCATTTGATGCCCAGCCTCGCCAACTTTTTTCGCATTTTCATATGTGCCGGTTTGGGCGTCAAAATCGCTGTGATCACCGCCAGCTTTCACCCGTTGATCGGTGCAGGCGTCGGCGCAGTCATCGGATTTGCGACGCTTCCTATTGGCAAAGGATCACCCAAATGAGCCAGTTTCACCCCCTTACCGTCACCGAAATTCACCACACCATCCGCGATGCGGTGGTTCTGACGCTTGAGCCTTCTGACCCGCAGGCGTTTGAATTCACGCAAGGCCAGTATCTAACCTTCAAGCAGGATTTTGACGGCACAGAATTGCGCCGCAACTATTCGATCTGCGCGGGTCTGGATGATGGCAAACTGCAGGTCGGCATCAAACGTGTCGACGGTGGCGCGTTTTCGACCTTTGCCAATACCGCGCTCAAGGTCGGGGACACGCTGCACGCGATGCCGCCGCAGGGCAAATTCAACACACCGATTGAACCGGACCACGCCAAGAATTACCTCGGGTTTGCCGGTGGCTCCGGTGTCACGCCGGTGCTGTCGATCCTAAAAACGGTGCTAAAACGTGAACCGCTTAGCACGTTTACCCTCGTCTATGCCAACCGCGCCGTGAACACGATCATGTTCCGCGAGGAATTGGAGGATCTGAAGAACCGCTATATGGGGCGACTGACGATCATTCACATGCTGGAATCCGGTCAGGATATTGATCTGTTCACAGGGCGCGTCGATCAGGACAAATGTGCCGCACTTTTCAAACAATGGATTGATATCAAAGCCATCGACACCGCGTTTATCTGCGGACCAGAGCCGATGATGCTGGCGATTTCAGAAAGCCTCGTCACGCATGGGTTACGCGACGATCAGATCAAGTTCGAGCTGTTCTCCGAAAGCCAGCAAGGACAGCTTGCCAAACAAGAGATGGCCAAACGCAGCGAGGGGCAAAAGGGCACCGAACTGACCGTGATCATCGACGGGGCACACCGCACGTTCGAGATGCCAAAAGGCCAATCGGTGTTGGAGGCCGCGTTGGAAAACGGCCAAGATGCGCCTTTTGCCTGCAAGGCCGGCGTCTGTTCGACCTGCATGTGCAAGGTGATCGAAGGCGAGGTCGAGATGATCAGCAACAACGCGCTTGAGGATTACGAGGTCGAGCGCGGCTATATCCTGTCGTGCCAGTCCTACCCGCTGACGGATAAACTGGTCGTCGAATACGATACACACTAACGGAGATACCCCATGCTGAACGTCCAGAGTTTTGCTGCCGGTCAGTGGGTTATGCCCGGTGCCGGTGCCCGAAATATCGCAAGCGCGATTACCGGCGATGTGATTGCGCAGGCAGGCAATGACGCGCTAGATGTGCAGGCGATGCTCGGCTATGCGCGGGACGTGGGCGGCCCTGCCCTGCGCAAGATGACATTCCACGACCGCGCACGCATGCTCAAGGCGGTCGCGATGTACCTGATGGAGCGCAAACAGGCGCTGTATGAATTAAGCTATGACACCGGCGCGACCCTGTCAGATCACAAGATCGACGTGGATGGTGGCATTGGCACGATGATGGTTTTCGCCTCAAAGGGACGGCGCGAAATGCCGGACGGGCATGTCTATCTGGACGGTCCACCAGAGCAGTTGGGGCGCACAGGGGCGTTTATGGGGCGGCATATTTGTACGCCACTGCAAGGGGTTGCGGTGCATATCAACGCTTTCAACTTTCCTGTCTGGGGCATGTTGGAGAAGCTGGCGCCGACGCTTTTGGCCGGTGTTCCGGCAATTGTGAAACCGGCGACGGCGACATGCTATGTGACAGAGGCTTGCGTGCGGATGATGCTGGAAAGCTGTCTGCTGCCTGCGGGTGCGGTGCAATTAGTGTCGGGCGGTTTGGGCGACATGCTGGACCATCTCGACTGTCAGGATGCGGTGGCGTTTACCGGTTCTGCGGATACAGCGTTCAAGCTGCGCGGCAATCCCAAACTGATGGAAAATTCGGTGCGCTTCGCGTCCGAGCAGGACAGTTTGAACGCTTCTGTGCTTGGCCCGGATGCCATCGCTGGCACGCCGGAATTTGATCTATTCGTGAAAGAAGTGCAGCGCGAAATGACCGCGAAAGCAGGTCAGAAATGTACCGCAATCCGGCGGATCATGGTGCCCGAAGCGCAGATTGATGCCGTGATTTCAGCGCTCAGCGCGCGTTTGGCGAAAACCACCATCGGTGATCCCCGGCTTGAGGCGACGCGCATGGGTGCGCTGGTCTCGGC
>JAFMHE010000072.1:4342-15389 GCA_017854675.1 Paracoccaceae bacterium
CCCACGCAGTCAGCCTGTTAAACAAGGGCAAAGGGTCGCTGGTGGCGTCTGTTATCACCAACGATGGCGATGTTGCACGCGAGATCACGTTGGGGTCAGCGGCCTTCCACGGACGGCTTTATTTCAACAATCGTACCTCAATGGCCGAGGCAACGGGCCACGGTGCACCTTTACCGCATATGGTCCATGGTGGACCGGGGCGCGCAGGCGGTGGTGAGGAACTTGGCGGGATCAGGGGTGTCATGCACTATATGCAACGCACCGCCATCCAAGGCAGCCCCGACATTCTGACCGCGATTGGCGCGCAATGGGTGCCCGGTGCGGTGGAAGTGTCGCACGATGCACACCCGTTCACGCGAACCTTCAACGAGGTTGAGCTTGGTGAGACGTTCAATTCCCCGTCTCGCACCATAACGCTGGACGATATCGAAACCTTTGCGCATTTCACCGGCGATACGTTTTATGCCCACATGGACGACGAGGCCGCACGCGCGAACCCGTTTTTTCCCGGTCGTGTGGCGCATGGCTATCTGCTGCTCAGCTTTGCGGCGGGTCTGTTTGTGCAGCCTGATCCGGGGCCGGTTTTGGCCAATACCGGTTTGGACAACCTGCGGTTCATGGCCCCCGTTGCGGCGGGCAACAGCATCCGTGTCCGCCTGAGTGTGAAACACAAAACCCCGCGCAATGATGAATACGGTGAAGTGCGTTGGCACGTCACACTTTACAACCAAGATGACGCAGTGGCGGCAGAATACGAACTGCTGACAATGAATGCCTACTGATCGTTTCATAGATCAAACGGCTGACCTGCGCGCGCTTGGCGGGCGGCGGGTCTGGTCATTGATGGTCAGCCTGTTTGGCGATCTGGCGCTGGCCGAGGGTGACGCGATTGACGGACCGGTCTTGTCCACGATCATGGGCGCCTTGCAGGTCAAGCCCGAGGCCGTGCGCGTCGCACTCCACCGTTTGCGCAATGACGGCTGGGTCACATCCACCAAGTCGGGGCGCATTTCGGCGCATGCCTTAACCGCAAAGGGCCGCGCCGAAAGCGTTGCAGCCAGCCCGCGCATCTATGCGCGCACGCCTGCCGCAGACACGCCTTGGCAGATTATTGTGATTGAGAACGCCACCATGACTGCTGACGAGGGTTTTGCGCCCATTGGCCCGCGCATTTACGTTGGCTCAGGTACGCTGACCCCGCCGCCGGGCGCACTACGCTTTAGTGGTGGTACAGCGCCAGACTGGCTGCGCGCCCAAGCCGAACCTGTCCACCTGCGCGAGGATTATACCGCCCTGCACAATGCCTTGGCTGGGCTAAAAGACACCCTGCCCGCGCCCGGCGCGCTGTCCCCGATTGAAATCGCGGCGTTGCGGTGCCTGATCGTGCACAACTGGCGCAGGCTGGTGCTGAAACATCCGGCCTTGCCTGCCGGTCTGACCGAACCGGATTGGCCCGGACAGCGCTGTCATCTTTTGGTCGATGATCTGTTGCACCGTTTCGCGCGCCCCACCATCGCTGCGATGGATCAGCAGCAAGCAGCGTAGAGCCTATTCCAGGAACCGCCTTAACGACACGCTTTCCCACGCCCTGCATCCGCGTTATAGCGATGCCATGACAAATACAGTTTATAAAAATGACCTGCCCGACGGCCTTGATTTGGGGCCAATCGTGGCGATTGATTGTGAGACGATGGGGCTGCATCCGCACCGCGACCGTCTGTGTGTGGTGCAATTGTCCGGAGGCGACGGACATGCGCATCTGGTGCAAGTCGCCAAGGGCCAGACAGAGGCACCAAACCTGTGCCGTCTGCTGACAGATCCTGACGTGCTAAAGCTGTTCCACTTTGGCCGATTTGACATTGCCGCCATGCAAAACGCGTTCGGCGCGGTCACGGCACCGGTCTATTGCACCAAGATCGCAAGCCGTCTGGTGCGCACCTTTACCGACCGCCACGGTTTGGCGAAACTGCTGCAAGAGTTGTTGCAAATCGACATTTCCAAGCAGCAACAATCCAGCGACTGGGGGGCGGGTACACTGACCACGGCGCAGATCGACTATGCCGCATCTGACGTGCTTTACCTGCACAAACTGCGCGAAAAGCTGAACGAAATGCTTGTGCGTGAGGACCGGATGGAAGTCGCACAAGCCTGTTTTGACTTCCTGCCCATGCGCGCCAATCTGGACCTGATCGGCTGGCCCGAGACGGACATTTTTGCCCACGCATGAGCACCCCGTTTCTAGATACTGCCCGCAGGGTGATCCGCGCCGAGGCCGAAGCGCTGACGACGCTTGCGGATGGTCTTGATGATCGGTTCCGCGCCGCAATTGACCTGATGCGCACCTGCGAGGGGCGCGTGATTGTGACAGGTATCGGCAAGTCCGGCCACATCGCCAAAAAGATCGCCGCGACCTTTGCCAGCACCGGAACGCCTGCGCAATTTGTGCATCCGGCAGAGGCCAGCCATGGTGATCTGGGCATGATCACAGCAGCCGATGTGATTCTGGCGATTTCAAACTCGGGTGAGGCGCCTGAACTGGGCAACCTTATCGCGTATTCGCGCCGCCATGCGATCCCGTTGATCGGCATGACCAGCCGCGAAGACAGCGCGCTTGGCAAACACTCCGACGTGATCCTTGCGCTGCCACAATTGGGCGAGGCATGTGGCACCGGCGTTGTACCGACCATCTCGACCACAATGACGCTGGCGATGGGTGATGCGCTGGGCGTGGCGCTGATGGAAAACCGGGCTTTCACCGCTGAACACTTCCGCGCCTTTCATCCCGGCGGCAAGCTGGGTGCGCAACTCAGCAAGGTCAGCGACCTGATGCACAGCGGCACGTCTATGCCGTTGGTCGATCAGGACGCACCGATGGCCGATGCGTTGAACGAGATTGCCGGCAAGAGCTTTGGCGTGACCGGGGTGACGGATGCGAACGGCAAGCTGGTCGGGATCATCACCAACGGTGACCTGAGCCGCCATATGGAAGGCCTTTTGTCGCTGAAAGCCCGCGATGTCATGACGCCGAACCCCGTTACAATCGCACCCGATGCGCTGGCGGAGAAAGCCGTAAGCGTTATGAACACCCGCAAGATTACCTGCCTTTTGGTCGTTGATCCGGCTCAACCGCAGATACCTGCCGGGTTGCTGCATATCCACGATTGCCTGCGCGTGGGGCTGGGTTAGGGCGCGGTGCAGGCAGACCGGCATACGCGCCTTGTCTCATGGCTCAAGGTGCTGTTGCCCCTCGCGGCGCTCTCCCTGCTTTCGACATTGTTCTTGCTGTCGCGCGGCGTAGACCCCGAAACAGTGATCCCTTTTGCGGACAAAGAAATACAGGACAGGTTGCGCGACCAGATCGTCACTGGTCCATTCTATTATGGCACAACGGCCAAGGGCGACCAGATCGCGTTTAGTGCCGAATCTCTGACTACACCGCAGGGCGAAATTGGTGCGAACCAAGCGTTGGCCGTTGATGTTGTGATGGACCTTGCCGGTGGTGCACAGATAAAAATGATCGCAGATATCGGTCGATTTGACATTGGCCAAGACACCGCTGACCTGAAGGGGAACGTGATTATAACAACATCGACCGGCTACCGGATCACGAGCGAACGATTGGTTGCGTTGATGTCCCAACTCGACGTGCGTTCACCCGGTCCCGTTCAGTCCGAAGGGCCCATTGGAACACTGGATGCCGGTCAAATGATCCTCAGTACATCGCAATCGGACGGACCCGCGCAATTGATTTTCACAAACGGTGTGAAGCTGGTATATGTGCCAAAACAGGACGAAGAGTGACCCACGTGAAATACCTAGCAAAAGTGCTGTTGCCCCTCTTTCTGGTTCTGCCCATCTTTGTGATGCTGCCCGTTTTTCTAATGCTGAATGCGCTGCCTGCCGCAGCACAGGGCACCAATGTGGCCTTTGGCACGATCCAGCAAGACACCGGTCTGCCGGTTGAGGTTACATCGGATAATCTGGCTGTTGATCAGGCAACCGGAACGGCGGTCTTTACGGGAAACGTTCTGATCGGTCAGGGCGAAATGCGCCTGTCCGCCCCGCGTGTGTTGGTTGTCTATGACCAAACCAAAAGCGCCATCGCCAGCCTTGAGGCAACAGGTGGCGTGACACTGGTGTCCGGCCCTGACGCAGCAGAAGCCGAACGCGCCGATTACAGCATCAGCGAAGGCACGATCGTGATGACCGGCAATGTGCTGCTGGATCAGGGTTTGAACGTACTAAGCGCAGACAAGATGACCGTTCAATTGGAAACAGGAACCGCGCAAATGGCAGGCCGCGTGCGCACAATCATCCAGACAGGTGGCGACAACTGATGGACACGCCCGAACTGACAATCGCGGGCGGCAGTGCCGGTTTGCGGGTTGAACACCTGCGCAAATCCTACCGGAAAAAAGTCGTTATCCGCGATTTTTCGATGTATCTGGACCGGGGTGAGGTCGTCGCGCTACTTGGCCCTAACGGGTCCGGCAAAACCACAACATTCTACGCAATCGCTGGTTTGGTCACGCCCGAGGGCGGCAGCGTTGTCGTGGATGGCAAGGATGTGACCACCTTGCCGATGTACCGGCGCGCACAGCTTGGCATCGGGTATTTGCCACAAGAGATGAGCATCTTTCGCGGGCTTAGCGTGCAGGACAATATTGCCGCTGTTCTGGACATATCGGTCCCGCACCGTCGGGAACGGCGCGAGCGGCTGGAAGAACTGCTGTCTGAGTTTCATATCGAGCACCTGCGCCGCGCGCCTGCACTGGCTTTGTCGGGCGGTGAACGGCGACGTGTCGAGATTGCACGCTGTCTGGCAGCGAATCCCAAATACCTACTGTTGGACGAACCTTTTGCCGGGGTTGATCCGATCAGCGTCGGCGATATCCGGCACCTCGTGTCGGACCTCAAGACCCGTGGCATTGGCGTTTTGATCACCGACCACAATGTGCGCGAAACGCTAGAGATCGTTGACCGCGCCTATATTCTGCACGAAGGGCGCGTGCTGATGTCAGGCAAGCCGGACGAGGTCGTACAGAATGAAAATGTGCGCCGGGTTTATCTGGGCGACAATTTCCGCATTTCCTAAGAATCCGTTAATTGGTCGACATATTTTTCAGGCTTTGGCCTGTCAGTTATGATTGACTTTATGGCGATTTCAGCGCCTCATACAGGTATGGAAACAACATGTTCCTTGATGATATTGCATCGGTCCCAGCACTTGGGATGCGATCATAAGCATCTGAACAGATTACCTAATTTTCCCATCTGGCACAATTTATGAACCAATTCTTCGGTGTTAATTGCGTGCCTGATGACACTTAACCAGGAGACTATATGCGGTATCAAATCAGCGGAAAACAGATCGACATTGGCGAAGCGCTTCAGATCCATGTGAAAGAAGAATTAGGTGCATCGGTGCAAAAATATGCGGAGCGACCGACAGATGCTCTGGTCGTATTTTCCAAGTCAGGTCACGAGTTTGTCTGCGAGGCGACCGTCCATCTTTCCACCGGCATGACAGCATCCGCCAAAGCTCATAACAACGAGATTTATGGCGCGTTCGATGACTGCAACGAGAAGATGGAGAAGCAACTGCGCCGTTACAAGCGCCGGTTGAAGGACCACCATAAAGACCGTGTAGAACCGGTTGAATTTCTCGGAGCTTCCTCGTATATCCTGCAATCACAAACCGAGGCCGAGGCAGAAGAGCCGGAAACACTTCAACCGATGATCATCGCCGAGATGCAGACAAACATCGCTACTTTGTCCGTAGGCGAAGCGGTCATGCAGATGGAGCTTTCTGGCGCCCCAGTATTGGTTTTCCGAAAAGAAGGGAAAGACGGTCTAAATGTTGTATATCGCCGCGACGACGGCAATATCGGCTGGATCGACCCTTAACAACACGCCAGCGGGCCAAACCCGCTTCAACACAGGGTCTTACGCATGGATTTTCTATCGCTCCTCAAGCCAGAGGCTGTGAAAGTGTTGACGTCCGCGTCAAGCAAGAAACGTTTGATGCAAGAGCTGGGTGATCTGGTTCATGCGGCGTATGATGTTGATGCCCCACATGTTGTTGAGGCTTTGTTGACACGCGAAGCGCTGGGGCCCACGGGTGTGGGCCACGGCGTGGCTTTGCCGCATGCACGACTAGAAGGTCTGGAGCACGTCGTCGGTGCGTTTGTTCTTTTGGACAAGCCGATTGATTTTTCCTCTGTCGATCGTCAACCCGTTGATCTGGCATTCGCCCTTTTTGCACCTGAAAACGCGGGTGTTGAACATCTCAAGGCGCTAGCCTTGGTGTCACGCACCCTGCGCGATGCGTCCGTTTGTGCAAAGTTGCGGGCAAATCATGATGCGACGACCCTGTACACGATCCTGACAGAAGAGCGGACCGATCAGGCGGCATAGGGTGGTCCCCTGAATGCCTGAAACACGATCTAGGTCTAACCTATTTCCAGCGATCAAACCCGAAAGTCATGTAGTCGCGTTGGTAGGCATCAGCGGCCAACGCCTCGATCTCGTCATCATAGATGGCATCAAGGGTATACGGCTGATCCGGGGTGTTTTCCGTCATGGCAGGAACATCGGTTCTGCCCACTGCCTTGGCCAGATCGCGCAATTCTGCCTCAAGCTCCGTTTCCCGGATAATGCGATCCGGCAGACATAATTCCCCGAACCCGGCAAGGGCCTGCGCTTGCGTGCACCACGCAGCATCGACACGAATTGCCGTCTGCCCCGACAGATTGCCTTTCAGGAATGTCAGGAACGCGGCAAACGCTGTGCGATGTGCATTCAGGTCATACCCAGCGTCAGGGCCATCCACCGGCAACGGCATCTTGTAGCGGCGCATCATCGTGTTGCGCAGTTGGGTATAGCTGCCTTTGCCAGTTGTCAGAATATGACGGCAAAACGCGTCATGCGCGCGCTGAACCGGATGGCGCAGCACGGTGAAACTGCGGTGGCCGGGATTGCCTCGCTTCCATTGCCGCAGGTCTTTTTGCGTCATCTTGGTCCGCAGATCGCCCGGCCCGACGCCATCAAGACTGGCGAGCCATTCTAGAATATTTGCCTGCGGCCCACTGCGCAGCGGCAGATAGAGCAATGGCGCGTCCGCAGCAGCCACATAGGACGGCACATTGGGCCCGCGGCGCGGTTCAAAATTTGGCGTGCGCGTCAGGTCAAACCGGTCCAGTTGTGACAAAGCCTGCAACATCTCATCATAGTTGCGCACCTTGTCCGAGATCGGGCTCGGGTTTTGCTTTTTAAGGTTCTTGTCCAGCGCATCGAGACGGGCGTCCACGCCCAGATAGGCCGCAAGGCCGTTCATCACGTCCACGTTTTGCAAGTCTTCGTAGGCCACATAAAACGCGGTTTGACCGCTGATCTGCAAACGGTTCAACAAAGTCACCTGAAACGCCTGAAGCGCCTCGAGATGGGCGGCAAACTCGGGCCCGTCAAATTCCGCCTGCGCCGATTTAAGCGCCTTCATATCAGTCAGTTTCCACTGCCCGGTCGCTTGCGCAATTTTCCAGCTTACATAGCTTTCGACCGGATTGCGGGTCAGGACGATCTTGGCGCAAGTCCGGTCATCCATGATGCGATCAAGAACGCGTGGATCGTGGTCATGGAAATAGCGAAATCCGCTTAGTTGAGCAGTATCATTTCGTATCGCATCCAGCAGAATTTCAGGTTTCCTGTCTCGCGTTCCATGATCAACGCCAAGGATCGGCTTGTTTTCAGGATAACCTAGAAAATGCGGGTTGAACGCCTCTCCGTGGCAGGCGACACCCTCAAGCTGATTCAGGTTCGCCTCCAGAAAATTCGATCCTGTCCGCATTTCGGCAAAGACCACAAAACTTTGAAATTCCGGCGGCATCCTTACTGAACCAGATACGGTCTGCGTTGTGTTTTTGGCGTCGCCGCAACACCGCGCTCAACCGGGAAATCACCCATGAGATATGGGTGCATGCCCTGGTTCTTGAGGTTTTGCAGGAACTGGCCAAAGCCGCTGAGGTCGACCATTTTGGGGGCCTCGGACAGGCGGCGCAATTTGGTGCGGCCAATCTCGTCCAGAATTCCTTGTAGCGGCTCCATCGGGGCTTCGATAAATTCTGCCATCGTCCAAATGCGCACACGCGCCTTTGTGTAGGGCGAGCGCAGGATATCCATGTGGTCCGCTTCGTACTTTTGCAACTGCGCGGCCGTCGCACGAATCTCGGCAAAATCAAGGTTTGAACGGAAGAGCGGCACCGCCCATGCGCCCGTTATCACGGAAACTTGCGCATTCGGATCCTTGGCGATACGCCAGTTGATGTCCTGATTGTCTGCTGGGCCAAACTGGAAACATTGCCGTTCGCCGCGCGTATTCCAGATCAAATTGGTCAAAAATGCCTTGGTATTATAGTCGCGCAGGATCGCACTGTTGGACAGCGCACCGTTCATCGCTGACATCTTGTCAGCGTAGTGCACCGCATCGCTTGCAAACAAATGGCCATGCACCCGCGCACCTGTTGCCTTGGCAAGCCACGTTTCAAAGTCCTCGAACAGCTCGGCAAAACCCTGAAACATGGAATAAGGCGCAGCGGTAACGCCGTTTTCCCAATCCTCGTTCGGAAAGCGGCTTTGCATATAGAGGCCGGATCGCCCACGTGTCCGCCGCTCCACCGCCTTGGAGAAAATGCGGTCAATCTTGCCGGGGTTCGGTTCGGTCTTTTTCATCGCACCCGCCGCGTCAGTCAGAAACGCTTGATACAGCCGGTCCGCATGTGGCCAGATTTTGCGCGCGACAAAGCAATCAGAGCGCCGCAAAAGCTGTAGGTGGTCGTCATAGAAAATATGCGGCTTGCCCTGAAAGTCGAACTTGGACAGGGTCAGCGAGCGGCTTTCGATATGTTCTGAATACTGGCGCGCGAGGGTCTGGAAATACGATTCATCGGGAATCCACACGTGCTTGAAAAAACGGTCATAGGTCGGGCGCTCGGGGTCCTGCAAAATCGCCGACAGCGTGCGCCGCGACAGGCACCACCATTGTGACCCCATGTGCGGCACGATTCCGTTGGGCATTTTACGTTTCAGGCCAAAGCGGCGTTGAAAATCAACAAACCGGTCAAACAGAAAGCGGTTCCTTTTCCAAGACACCGGGAACCGCAGGGTAAAGCGTTCCGCATCCAGCCCCCCAACCGTCCACGGGACATCAGAGGTGGTCGCGCTTTCGATAAAATCGGTCTTGGGGCGGGTGGCAAGGTAGTCGATCAACTCTTCCACCGGGCGCAGGGGCAGACAGGAACCCGACGCCAGATAGACATGCCGCACGTCCGGGTGGCTGGCCAACATCAGTTCGGATGCGGCTTGCGACGCGGCGATGATGCCCCACGTGCCCCATTCACAACGGTAGCGCTTGGAAAACTGGATGCTGCGCACGCCAGACAGCGCTTTTACGAATGCATCATATGTTTTGCGCGGCACGGCCTTATCGACATGGATCACCACAGGGCAACCCGCCATAGACCAGTGGCGCGCGACCTGTTCGGCGCGGCCAAGGGCGGTGTGCACCAACATGACAATCCCGACTGTCACGCCCAATTACCCTTTGACATCAAACCCAAAATCTCAAGCTGGCGCCAGTTTATGTAACGCTCTGACCACTTGCACCACAGTTGCGGATTATCCTTTAGCTGTTCGGCATAGGCCTTGTATTCGACTGAACCAGCATAGTGTTGCGATCTGGTTAATTCTTCCGCTGCTTTCGCCCCGAAGGTATCAAGGAATTTTGCATGCAACAAAACGCCAGACGCCTTTTCACCGCCCCATTCATCGTAAACCTGGTTCAAACCACGCGGCAAAAGCATGTGGGTTGAGCTGACGTAAGTGTAGCGTTTGTCCCATTTGACCAGCGGCACCTTGTTCAGCGCAGGCGCCTTTTCGGGTTGATCAGGAAAGAACGCGCGGGCGCGTGGCCCCCCCTGAATCCAGAGATTGGCAAAGCTGTAGTTGCGCGAAATGGTATAGTTGCCACTGTCGAACCACGACGCGATTTCAATCGGATTGTCGCCCGCCTGATAAGGCTGTTCGTCCAGCCGCCCCTTTGGGTACATGTCCAAAAGCATCGCGGAAAACGATTTAATCGACGACGCATCAAGCCAATCTGTCAACGCGCGCAAGGGTCGCGTATCACAGAACGGATAAACCAGAAACTCGTCTGGGTCGACGGTCAGCGCCCAATGGCCATGCGCATATTTGCGCTGCAACCAGTTCAGCCAATCCATCCCGAAACGCGCACGCTTGTAGCTTGCCGTCGTGCTCCACACTGACACATCGGGCTGTTCAGCCAGATAGTCGAGCGATCCATCCGTGCTGTCATTGTCCACGAAAAAGAAATGGCCGACACCCATTTCACGGTAATAATCAAGGAAATAGGGCAAGCGTATCGCCTCGTTCCGCTGAGTGCAGAACAATAACAGATCGTCTGACCGGATTTCTCCGGTTCGGTTTACCACGCCCTTTAGCTCACGACGTTTGCGGAACGCACGAATACGCCACCGTTTCCGTTGGAGCCTCAGTCGGTATGACTGAAAAATGCCCAAAACTGCCCTCTATCCGCAGAAAACACCCGCTCTGATTACGCGATATCAGGTTAAGCTTAACACGATCTTGAAGTGATCCCGCCATCGCGGTCCTTCAAAATGTTGCTTGCCCTGCGCGGTCGGCTGGTTTTTTTCCCACTCTTTCACTGTACTTAGCCATAAACTCGGGTCGGATACAGATAGATAATTTGCATTTTCACCGGCAATCTCTTCAAAAACTGGCAGATTGTTGCATAAAACACGCGCTCCGGCCTGCAACGACTCAACCTGAGGAAGACCATAACCCTCAGCCAAGCTGGGAAAGAGAACACCTGCCGCATGTTCGAGCAGCGCACCGATGGCCGCGTCTGTTAACCCTGTGCATTCACGAACAGGGTCTGACGGGCCCAGCGCATCAAGACGTCTGAACACTGCGTCATTGTTCCATCCACGGCTGCCACAGATCAGCAAGGGTG
>JAFMHE010000300.1 GCA_017854675.1 Paracoccaceae bacterium
ATTCCCCCGCCATCGGCAGCACGTCTTTACCGTATAATTTCAGCGTCCGACCCGCCTTGTACAAGAACGACCCAAGGTGTTGTTCGATATGCTCCGGCTGCCCTTCTTCTACGATCAACAGGTGATCCTTGCCCTCGCAAAAGGCATCGAATTCGTCTCTAACCAGTGGATACGTGACGTTCAGACAGTAAATCGGCACTTCTGTCTGACCAAAGACATCCGCCAAACCCAGACGCTGCAACGCCCGGATAAGGCCGTTGTACATACCCCCCTGCACCACAATCCCAAGCGGCGCTTTTTCAGGGCCAAACACCTCGTTCAGCCCCCGCTCCATGATGAATTTCTCGGCTGCGGGCCAACGGTTTTTCACCTTATCCTGCTCATGCAGATAGCTCATCGGCGGCAACACAACGCGGTTGAAATCGGACTGCGGATTGGCAATCGCCTCGCGGACCGTCAAGGGCGGCGGCACGTTATCGCGGGTCTCGAAACTGCCCGTTACATGGCACGACCTGATCCGCACCATCAGCATCACAGGCGTGTTGCTCGCCTCGCTCAACTCAAAACCGTCCTTCACCGCCTTGGTGATCGACGGCAGGTTTGGACGCGGGTCCAGCATCCAGAACTGCGATTTCATCGCAAACCCGTGGCTGCGTTCCTGCATGATCGACGACCCTTCGCCGTAGTCCTCGCCGACGATGATCAACGCACCACCATTCACGCCACTTGAGCACAAATTCGCCAACGCGTCTGAGGCCACATTCACGCCAACCGGCCCCTTGAACGTCACTGCGCCCCGGATGGGGTAATGCACCGACGCCGCCAACATCGCAGCCGCCGCAGCCTCTGACGCGTTCGCCTCAAACCGCACACCCAACTCACCCAGCAACCCTTCGGCGTCCGCCAGAACGTCCATCAAATGCGAAATCGGCGCGCCCTGATAACCGCCGACATAGCCCACACCATTTTCCAATAGCGCCTTGGTGATCGCCAAAATCCCCTCACCGGTGAACACATCCCCGTCACCTTTGCGCAGATGCTCTACCTCAGCCTTGAACGAACGTTCAGCCATGCGTTTCCCCTTGGACCAAGATCAAAAGTCGTGTTTGCGAATATTGCGCAGAATGGTTTGCAGCGTCCCGACAAAGGCGCGACGTTCGGTATCATCAATGCCCTTGAACATCGCCTCGGACGCCTGCGACATATGCGGCCACAGCCGTTCATAGGCCTCGCGCCCGGCGTCCATCAGAAACACCCGCGTCGCGCGACTGTCCTTTTCGTCGGTCTCGCGCCGGATCATTCCGTTGGCATCAAGAGTGTCTAACGCGCGGCTTAGGGTCGATTGTTGCACCACGGCATAGACTGCCAGCTCGCGGATCAGAATGCCGTCGATCACAGACAAAACCGCCAGTGACCGCATCTGCGGTGTGGTCAAACCAAGCGCTGCCATTTCTGTCGACAGCGCGGCGTTATACCGCCCGATGATCCGGTTCATCAGGTAGGGCGCGAAATTCTCTAGCCCCATTTCCCCCAGACGCGGGACGTCTTTCTGCTCTGTCATGCGCCCAGCCCCTTTGCGATGTTAAAGCCCGATCCACCGCCAAGCCCCGGTCCCGGATGGGTCGATGCCCCGATGTGATGCAGGTTCCGGATCGCCGTGCCGTTGTTGGTCTGCGCTGCATGGGGCCGCCAGATGAAAAACTGGTCCAGCGCGCAAGCACCCCCATAAGGATCGCCGCCCACAAGGTTAACGTTCATCGCCTCCAGATCGCTGGGCGAATAGGCGCGGCGTTTCAGCTTGATCTGATCCCAATTCTTGATGTGCTTTGACAGGATGCTTTCGATCCGGTCCGCGTATGCTTCGCGCATTGCGTCTGTCCATTCCGGCACCGTCTCGATCTGGCCTGCTGCATCACCCTTGATCACACTGGGCGCGTCAGGAATTTGCAGCCAAAGGATCGCCTTGCCATCCGGGCAGCGCGTCGGGTCCATCGCATGGGGCTGACCAACGCAGATCGTCGGCACCGCAGGCAACATGCCGCGCTCTGCCTCGTTGCAGGATTTTGAAACGCTATCAATGCCATCTGCCAAGTGGATCAACGCAACATCGCTCAACCCGTCAGACGCCCATTCAATCGGCCCGTCCAACGCATAATGCAGCTGGAAATTACCACGCCCATGCCGGAATTTCTTGGGCGTCTCGGGCGCGATGTGCCCCCCCAATAACCCATCATACAATTGTCCCGGTGCGGTGCTGGCAATCACGTTCTTTGCCAGTATCTTTTCATCATCCGCTGTCTCTACTCCGACAGCCTTACCATTCTCAATGATGACTTTCGACGCCTCGACACCGGTCCTGATCTTGCCGCCATTCGCCTCGATCAGTGACCGAAACGCCTCTGCCGCCTGCCCTGCGCCACCTTTGACCACCGGCGCGCCCGCGGCTTCCAACGCAAACGCTATCACGCGCGCCATTTGCCCGCCATAACTGGCTTCGGGCGTCAGCCCGACGTGCAGCACCCATGGCGCCCAAAGCGCCTGAACCTCCGCCGACGTATACCGCGTTTCCAACCAGCCCCGCGCAGGCTCCAACGCCTCACCGAACCACGATTTCAGCGGGCCAAGACCCTTTTTCCACGCTTGTTTCGCAACCAACATTGCCGTCTGCCGCGACCACAACGGTTGACCCAAGAGCGCGAACAGAAACTCTGCATCCGCTTCGATCCTGCCAACATCCGCTGCATGTTGCGCGCCATCACCCTGACCGAACGCGGCCACATTCGCGGCGCGATCGGTTGAGAAAACCAACGCTTTTCCACAGGGACGCAACACCGCCGTGGGATGCGGTGAATGACAAAACTCCAACCCGTGTTTCGCCAGATCATCGCCCAACGCCCCATGCGCCGGACCGGTCAGGAACAACACAAATGTCGCGGCCATAACGTCGTGATGATAGCCGGGCAATGTCACGTCATCAGACGTATACATACACCCGCCAATCCGGTTTTCGCGTTCGATCATCAACACGCTATCGCCCTTTCGCGACAGCATCGCGGCGGCCACCAACGCATTGATGCCCGTCCCGATGATCAGATGATCGAACTGCGCCATCCGCTTAGCCTTTGGGAACCAAAGCTAGCGCCCGGATCGGTGATCCTGTACCGTTCTCGATCTTGAGCGGTGCGGCAATCAGAATCGCACCTTTCGCAGGCAGCTTTGACAGGTTGGTGAGCGACGCAAGACCAAAGCAATTGTCGCGGTGCAGCAGATTATGCGCCGGATAAGGTGGCTCCATCCCGCCCGCCTGACCCGCGTCCGTGCCAATACACTGCGTGCCCCAACCGACGATTTTCTTGCTGAGCAGATATTCGATACAATCAGGTGTCGGGCCGGGCGAATGTGGCCCCGTCTCATCCGCGTTCAGAAACTTCGCCTCATCGTCGACGCGGCTGTCCCAGTCGGTACGCATCACAACCCACTCGCCTGCACCAATTTCGCCGTGCTCAGCTTCCCACGCTTTCACCAGATCAGCGGTTAACAGAAAATCCTCGTTCTCGGCAGATTGGGCCGAACAATCAATCACGTTAACCGGT
>JAFMHE010000073.1 GCA_017854675.1 Paracoccaceae bacterium
CCAGAGTGATTCATAAAATCTCAATGCTGTCAAATCCCGTGACACACGGGACTAGCCCCGACCGGCGATGTATCCGAGAACCATCGCTGCCAGCAGTCCGTTGCCTGACAAATATCCGCTGTCACCGCTGCCCGATACACCACAGGCCGCGCCACCGGCGGCATAAAGATTTTCAAACAATGACCCATCATTCCGGCGCACCAAAGCGCTGTCTGGCGCAACCTCAAGACCGCCTTGGGTATGAAACAGCGCGCCGGTCACTTTGACCGCACAGAAGGGCGCTTGCAGTGCTGCTGTGTCCCAGTGACGCCCGAATGCATCGGGGCCCTCAAAGGGGCGCACAGCGAGGCTTTGACGCAATGCAGCAAGGGGCAGGGCGCATGCCTTTGCCAAGCCTTCAATATCCGGGGCGGTGATGACCGCGCCTTGGGATTCGGCGTTTTTGAAATCCTCAAACTGGCGCGCAATTGTGGCGATGCGGGCGTCAAAAATGACCCATGCTACACCGTCTTGCTGGCCCAGCACCGCGCGGGCGGCCTCGGAATACCCTTGGGCTTCATTCCAGAACCTGTGGCCCTCCAGATTTACCTGAATGCCGCCTTGGGTGATGGTCGCCCATGTGATCAATATGCCGTGCGGATGGGCCACGTTTCCGTGCCCCTGAAATGCCCCGAGATGCTGTGTCTTGGCATCCAATGCCTCGCCCCACGTGATCGCTTCGCCGCGATTGCCGTCATGGCCAAACCACAGGGCGGTTTCGATCTGCGGCATATGCGTCCGCACCATGTCGCGGTTGCCGCCAAAGCCGTTGCAGGCCAGAATGATCCGTCCGCATCCCACAGTTTCAAAAGACCCGTCGGGCAAGACCAGCTGTGCGCCGGTAATCTGCGCGTCATCGGCAAACAAAGTGACCGCGCGGCGTTCGCAAATCAAGGGAATCTCAAGCGTTTCCAAGCGAGTGCGCAGCGCGTCGATCAATTCCACGCCCGAGCGTGTCGGCAGCCCGTGCATGCGCCGTTTGCTGTGGCCGGGATAGTCAAAGTCGGTGACAACGGAAAATGGCAGCCCATGAGTGTCTGCCAGCCATTCAATGACCTGCGCAGAGGTGCCTGAAAGCGCGGCGACCAAAGCGGGGTCATTTTCGTCATGGGCCTTGGCCTGAATGTCAGCGGCAAAAAGGGCAGGTGTGTCGTCGATGCCTGCCTCGCGTTGAAAACGTGTGCCCGCCGCAGGGATCAACCCGGCGCTAAGCGCGGTGGACCCAGAGGGCAGCACGTCCGCCTCGATCACCAGCACATCCTGACCGGCCTCATGGGCGGCAAGTGCGGCAATCATTCCGCAGGCGCCCGCCCCGATGATCAGTGTTTCAACGTCGATGTCATAGGCGGGCAGGGGCGGTTTGACGTCAGGATTTGCCATCGAACCGTTTCCCAAGCGCCAGCATGTCAGGGGTGCCAATGGCCGCATTCAGTCCGTCAAAGTCGTGCATCCGGTCCGCAAAGGGTTTGTTGGATCCGTTGGTGTGCAGGCTGGCGTAATAATCCTGCGCCGTTCTGGCCAAGGCGCGGACAATGCCGCCGGGAAAGATCACGATGTCGAACCCGATATCCTGAAGGGCTTGGGCCGAGGAAATCGGGGTGGCACCGCCTTCGACCATATTGGCGAGCAGGGGTACTTTTCCTTTGAAGGTATCGGCGATGTGTTTCAGTTCGTCACGGTCGCGCGGCGCTTCGATAAAAAGCACATCAGCGCCCGCTTTTATGTAGGTTTCGCCGCGCAACATGGCGGCCTCGAAGCCTTCGACAGCGATGGCATCTGTGCGCGCGATGATCAGGGTATCGTGACGCCGTGCATCGGCCATGGCGGCAATTTTTCCGACCATTTCTGCACCGGGGATCAGCGATTTGTCCGACAGATGCCCGCAGCGTTTGGGATATGTCTGGTCCTCGACCTGCACGGCAGCGGCACCGGCGCGTTCATACATCTGCATGGTGCGCCGGGCGTTCAGTGCGTTCCCAAAGCCGGTGTCGCCATCCATGATCACCGGCAGATCAGTGCGGTCGGCGATCAGCGCCATAGTGTCGGCCATTTCGGACGCGGTGGTCAGCCCGATATCGGGGCGGCCCAGACGGGTGTAGGCGACGGCGGCACCGGACAGATAGAGCGCCTCAAACCCTGTGTCGGTGGCCAGCGACGCGGTGAGGCCGTCATAGACACCGGGCGCAATGAGGATGGCGGGTTGGGTCAGGCGGGCGCGCAGGGTCATGTTGTGGCCCCGATCATGTCGGCGGCTTGGGCGCAGGTCATGACGTCTGTGACCGAACCCAGCGAGATGAGCGTGGCATCGTGAACCGTGCGGTTGAAGGCGGCGCATCCGTCCGACAGCATGATGGTGTGGATGTTGCGCAGGTGGGCGTCGCGGACTGTGCTGGCCACGCCGCCGTTTGTCACGATGCCGCCGACGATCAGCGTGTCGATGTCCATGCTGCGCAGGATGTATTCAAGGCGGGTTTGGTAGAAGGCGGAGTAGGCGACTTTTTCAACGGTGAAATCGGCAGGTTGCAGCGTGTCGACAAGCGAATGGCCAAAGCCGCCGGGGGCAAAGTCGCCCCGTGTCAGGAACGGGCGGAGTTTTTTCAGGTGGGGGGCGATCAGGGGCTCACCGTCGCGGCCCGGCACAAGGGTGAATTGTGCGGAGATATAGGTGCCACCGGCCTGTGTTAGAGCCTGTTTTAGAGGCAATATGCGGTCTGGCAGGGCAAGGATGTCATCGGCACCTTGGCCCGCGCGTCCGTAAGCGCCGTCGGGATGCAGGAAGTCGTTTTGCAGGTCGATCGTCAGGAGGGCGGTTTTGGAGGGGATCATGTGTCTGCCCTTTCGATGAGGGTGTTGCCGAACGTGTCTACGATCCCTTTTAGACCCGGTTCTATGAGAACCGTGGTGTCGGGTTGTTCAAGGATCGCGGGGCCGGGAATTTCGGCACCAATAGGCAGGTCGAGGCGGTTATAGATCGTTGTTTCGTGCCATGCGTCGGCAAAATGGACCTGGCGGGTGCCTTTGCGCGCGGCCTCCACGGTGCCGCCTTTGGGGGCGAGCGTGGAGAGGTCGAAGCGGGGACGTTTGCCGGTGACAGCAGAGCGCAGGTTGATCACGCGACGGGTGCCGTTCTGAAGGAGCCTGCCGTAGGTTGATTTATATTCCTTATCAAAGGCTTGGGTGATTTCATCCTCAGATGGGGGGGTGACATGGCCGTCTGTGACCGTGACAGGCAACGGGACGCTGACGGTATGGGTCTGGCCGAGGTAGGCCATATCTAGGACAAAGGTGGTTTCGATCCCTTCAAACGTGGTTTTCGCGTGGTTTAGGGTCGCATTACCGGCGTCCACGTGGGCTTGCATAAAGCCCGTCAGGTGCGCCGTGTCCATGCCGGTCAGCATCGCGTTGATGGTTTGGACAAAATCCTGCCGCATGTCCGCGATGACGCAGCCCATTGCAGACGTGACACCGGGATAGCGCGGGACGATGGCGCGGGCGAGGCCGACGTCGGCCATCATGGCACCAGCATGCAGCGCGCCACCGCCGCCGAAGGGCATGAAGGCAAAGCGTTTGGGATCGAAACCCTTTTCGATAGAGACAAGCCGTAGCGCGCCGGCCATGCGGGAGTTGGCGACGCGCAGGATCGCTTCGGCAGCTTGTAGCGCATCAAGGTTCAAGGGTTTGCCGACGTGCTCAAGGATCGCGGCAGAAGCGGCTTCGACGTCGAGGCGGGTAAGTTTGCCGCCGATGGGGTTGTCAGGGTCGATGCGGCCCAAGACCACGTTGGCGTCGGTGACTGTGGGGCGCGTGTTGCCCATGCCATAAGCCACGGGGCCGGGGGTGGAACCGGCGCTTTCGGGGCCGATGTTCAGCAGACCGCCTTTGTCGACCCATGCGATGGAGCCGCCACCCGCACCGATGGTGGTGATTTCGATCATGGGGGACCGGACGACCATGCCGAAGTCGATGGAGGTTTGGGGCGACAGCATGGATTTGCCTTTGGCGATCAGGGACACATCAAAGGACGTGCCGCCCATGTCGCCGGTGATCACGTCCGGGAAACCTGCGGCCTCTGCAATGTAGCCCGCCGCGATGACCCCTGCGGCGGGGCCCGAAAGGGCTGTGCGGATGGGGTAGGATGCGGCGGTGTCCACGTCCATCACGCCGCCGTTGGATTGCACGATCATGAACTCGCCGGTAAAGCCATCAGAGGTCAAAGCAGTCTCTAACCTTGCCAGATAGCCGGAAACCTCGGGTTGCAGGTAGGCGTTTAGCGCAGTGGTCGAGAAGCGTTCGAATTCGCGGATTTCGGGGAGAATTTCAGAGGAGCAGGAGACATGCGCGTTGGGCCAGATGTCGCGCACGGCTTTCACCGCGAGGGCTTCGTTCTCTGCGTTGGCGTAGCTGTTGGCGAAAAGGATCGCGCAGGCAAGGCATCCATCGTCGATGAGCTGTTTCGCGGCGCTGCGCACTGCGTCCAGATCAACAGGGGTGCGGATTGTACCGTCCGCCAAAGTGCGTTCGGGCACTTCAAGACGCAAGGCCCGGTCTACAACAGGTTCGAAGTCGCCGCGCAAACCCCATGTGCGGGGGCGGTCGCGGCGGCGCATTTCAAGAACGTCGCGCAGGCCCATAGTGGTGATGACGCCGATGCGCGCGCCTTTGCGTTCCAGCAGGGCGTTGGTGCCTGCGGTGGTCCCGTGGACGACGACGCTGACCTCTGACAAATCACTCACACGCGATGAGATACCCGACAGGAAACCGCCCGATTGGTCGGGGCGTGTGGTGGGGACTTTGGCGACCTGTGCCGTGCCTGTTGCCTCATCCAACACAAAGATATCGGTAAAGGTGCCGCCGACGTCTACGCCGATCATTTTGCTGCTCATTGGGCGTTCTCCCATGCGGGGCCATAGGTTTTGGTGGCGTTCTCTGGCGTGATCAACCCGCCTGCAACGTCGCGGGCGATTGCTGATGGCGCGCGCTGCGCCGGATCGCCGTAACCGCCGCCACCGGGGGTGTCGAGGCGCACAGATTGCCCTTGTTTGAGACTGATACCAACCATTTTCGAGGCCATGGGCGGTGTGTGCCACCCGTCATCCTGTTCATAGGAAAATACATTCAGCGCCGCATTTCCGCCGCCTTGAACGCCGGTCGGGGCGTATCGTCCGCGTTCACCAAACAGGAACGCTTTGGCGCCGTTGCCTTCAAGCACTTCGATCTCATAAGTCGCGCCCATGCCGCCACGGTGCATGCCGGCACCGGCGCTATCGGGGCGCAATGCCCATTGTTTGAACATGACGGGATAGGCGGCCTCTAGGATCTCCATCGGGGGGATTGTCGCGGTGGAAATCGGGGCGTTGCCGTGGTTCAGGCCATCGGATTCAATGCTACCGCCGTGACCGCCGCCGTAAAAGCTGAACATGACCCAAGGTTGGCCATTGTCGCGTTTGCCAGAGATGGAGAGCGCGTTGATGGTGCCGTAAGCGTTGGCGACAACGCGTTCGGGGGCTGCTTGGGATGCGGCGGCAAAGATCACGTCGATCATGCGCAGGATGGTTTCGGTATAGCCGCCGACGGGGGCAGGGAAGGGGGCGGACAACAGCGAGCCATCGGGGATATTAACCGTGATCGGGCGCATCACGCCAGCGTTTGCAGGCAGCGTGGGAAAGATGTGTTTGATCGCGACATAAGCGGTGGCGACGGCGGTGGGCAACGCGATGTTGACGGGGCCAGCACAGCGGTCGGCGGTGCCAGTGAAATCGAGGGTCATGGTATCACCCTTAATCTCAAGCGCGACTTTGATGGCCAGCGGCACGTCGGTGATGCCGTCATTGTCGAGGTAGTCAGTTGCTTCCCACCGGCCATCGGGCAGGTCGGTGAGTTCCGAGCGCATGAGCGTTTCGGCGCGGTCTTGCAGCGCATCAAGCGCTGAGCGGACGGTGTCGGGCCCGTATTCGGCCAGCAGTTCGTCCATGCGTTTCACGCCCAGATCCAGCGCGCCGAGTTGGCCGTTCAGATCGCCTTGGGCAGATTGGGGCAGGCGGGTGTTGCGCATCAGGATGTCGATAATGTCGGTCTGGATTGTGCCAGCTTTTGCAAGGCGCACGGGGGGCAGGATAAATGCCTCCTGAAAGGCATCCGTTGCGGCGGGGTTGTAGTTGCCGGGGACAGCGCCCCCAACATCATGCCAGTGACCGACCGAGGCAAGGTAGCAGAACAGTTTGCCGTCATGAAAATAGGGTCTAACAAGGCGCATATCACTGAGATGTGTGCCGCCAAGGTGTGCGTCGTTGAAGATGTAGATGTCGCCGTCTTCCAGATCGCCGTTTTCGGCGGCTTTGTCGATCACGGCTTTTACGGCAAAGGACATAACGCCGACAAAGATCGGCAGACCTGATTTGCCTTGGACCAACGTATCGCCGGAAACCGCATGATAAAGACCATGCGAGGCATCGTGCGCTTCGGCGATGATCGGGTTGAAGGCGGCGCGGAACAGGGTCGCGTCCATTTCATCCGCGATTTGTTCCATGCGACCGGCAAGCACGGCGAGGGTGATCGGGTCGATGTTGCCGGTGTTGGGGTCTGTACTGCTCATGTATTTGCCTTCACTTCTGCGATGTCGTTCCAGACGTCTTGACGGGTCAGCAGGCCGCCTGTGACCTCGAACCGGTCAATGAAACGGATGCCGTCAAACGGGGTGCCGTCGGGCCAGACGCCGGACAGGGCGCCACGGCAGTAGACGATGGCGTGATCGTGGGGGGATTGCATGGCGTCGAAACCATCGTAGGTTTTGGTGACGTGCTGGTAGCGGGGTTTGGCCCAGTCGATGAGTTGTTCCAGCGTCGTCATGGGGGCGGTGCCGGGGAAAACCATCTGGAAACCGGCGCCCAGCATGTTGCGGGCGGTGTCCAGATCGCGCGCCTCCATTGCGGTCAGGAAACGGCGCACGGTGTCTGACGGATCGGGCAGGGCGGGCGCGGGGGTGCGGTGTTCGCCGCCGCGCATATAGCCGCTGGGGGAAAGTTCGTGAACCAGAACGGTGATCGCCTCTGGCGGGGCGGGCACAACGATTCGCACAGCATGGGTCAGCGCTTCGCAGAGCCTTGATTTATCGGCGTCCGCGTATCCTTGCATGACGTGGCATTCGATGACTGGCATGTGCTCCCCCGTTTGTAACCTGTATTTTCTATAGAACAGATTATTGTCGCTGGGTAGATCAAATTTGTTGCATTTGCATATTCATCCGTTAGGTTCTGAACCAGACAGGGGAGTCGGATGGTCCATTCGGAGCAACATAACAAGACAAGTAGCGGGTTGCCCGAAGGCGGCAAGGCGCGGCGTGTCTATTTGCATCTGAAGGAAGAGATCGCGCGCGGTGTTTACGCAGAAGGCAGCGTGTTGCCGGGTGAGCAAAAACTGGCCATCGCCTTTGAGGTGTCGCGCGTCACGATCCGGCGGGCGCTGGATGTGCTGGCCGAAGATGGTGTGATAGAACGCCGTGCGGGGGCCGGCACGCGGGTGTGCAAGCGCGACGAACCACCTGCGATGGCTGCGGATTTCACCACGCTGATGCCGCAGGTCGTGCAGATGGGGCAAAGCACGTCAGTGAGATTGCTGTCGTTTCAATACGGGTTGCCGCCCGCATTTGTCGGCCGCGCGATGGAGATTGATCCGGACGTGCGCGTACAAACGGCAGTGCGGTTGCGTGTTGTTGAGGGGCAGGCGTTTTCGCATCTGACAACCCATGTCCCCGAAGAGATTGCGCAGAATTATTCAGAGAGCGAACTGGCGACGACCCCGCTGTATGAATTGTTGGAACGGTCGGGCGTCAAGGTCGAGACCGCGCATCAGACGGTGACGGCGACGCTGGCATCGCCTGACGTGGCAGAGCTGTTGGGGTTGAGCGTGGGCGCACCGTTGTTGGCGTTGGACCGTGTTGTGCGGGATGCGCAGGGGCGGGGCGTTGAATATCTTTCAGCGCTCTACCGGCCCGATATGTTCCGCCTTGAGATGTCGTTAAGCCACGTGGGTGCAGGTGATGCGCGCCATTGGGAGCCGGTGATTGAGCCGTCGCGGCGAGAGGCGGCAGAATGAGCGCGCCTTTGACGACCGTCCATGACGTGCCCCGCATAGGTTTGCATGACGTGCCCCGCACGATGTTGGACAAATTGTGGGATGCCCACGAGGTACTGCGGCGCGATGATGGCACGTCTTTGTTGTGGGTGGACCGGCATCTGGTGCACGAAGGATCGCACCACGGGTTCGCCAAGTTGCAAGCGCGCGGGATGCAGGTGGCAGAGCCGTTGCTGACCTTTGGTGTGGTGGATCACTACGCGCCGACGCGGGCCGGAGAGATGGCGCGCGATGTGCGGCACATGATAGACACGCTGGCGCGCAATGCTGCTGCGACGGGGATCAGGTTGTTTGATCTGCGTGACCCGGGGCAGGGGATTGTGCATGTGATCGGGCCGGAACAGGGTCTGACGCTGCCCGGTTTGCTGATCAATTGCGGGGATTCGCATACCTCGACGCATGGGGCGTTCGGGGCGTTGGCCTTCGGGGTTGGGGCGACCGAGGTGGCGCATATCTTGGCGACGCAGACGGTATGGCAGAAACGGCCAAAAACGATGCGGATTGTGTTTGATGGGACGTTGTCGCCGGGCGTGACGGCCAAGGACATGGCGCTGCATTGGATTTCCCGGCTGGGAACAGGCGGGGCACAGGGGTTCGCGGTCGAATATGCCGGTCCGGCGGTTGAAGCCTTGAGCATGGAAGGGCGGATGACGCTGTGCAACCTGAGCATCGAAGGCGGTGCGCGGTTGGGGATGGTGGCGCCAGACGAGGTGACGTTTGCCTACGTGAAGGGGCGGCCTTTTGCGCCGCGTGATCATGCGGCGGCTTGTGCAGACTGGCGCGCGCTGGGTTCTGATGCCGAGGCTGTGTTTGACCGCGAAGTCACGTTTGACGCCGCGCAGATTGCGCCGACCGTGACGTGGGGCACATCGCCAGAAGAAGCGTTGCCGATTACCGGTGTTGTGCCCGAGGCGGCGCAATCGACTTTGGAATATATGGGTCTGGACGCGGGTATGCCGCTTGAAACCGTGAAGGTGGATCAGGTTTTTATCGGGTCCTGCACCAATGGGCGGATCGAGGATTTGCGCATGGCGGCGGCGGTGTTGCGCGGGCGCAAAGCACGGGTGCCGGGGTTGGTTTCGCCGGGCTCTGCGATTGTGAAAAAACAGGCAGAAGACGAAGGGCTGGCGCAGGTTTTTGTCGATGCGGGCCTTGAATGGGCCGACGCGGGCTGTTCGATGTGCGTGGGTATGAACGGCGATCTGGTTGAGACGGGCAAGCGCTGTGCGTCATCGACGAACCGGAATTTCAAAGGGCGGCAAGGGCGCGGTGCGCGCACCCATTTGATGAGCCCGGCAATGGTTGCGGCGGCGGCTGTGGAAGGGCGTCTGGCCGATGTGCGGCCCCTGTTGGAGGGGCGTTTGTGAGCGGCTGGAGCCAGATCAAAGGCCGCGCTGTGGCGCTGGATGCGCGCAACGTGGATACCGATCAGTTGATCCCGGCGCGGTTCATGTCGCAGCCGCGTGATCAGGGATATGGCGGGTTTTTATTGCACGATGTGCGCAGTGACGATGCGGGCCATGTGCTGAACCGCTACGCGCCGCAGGTGCTGATCACGCGCGAGAATTTCGGGTCGGGGTCCAGTCGGGAGGCGGCGGTATATGCGCTGGTGGATTTCGGGATCAAGGCGGTATTCGCGCCCAGCTTTGGCGATATTTTCAGCAGTAATGCGGTGAACAACGGTTTGTTGCCTGCACGTGTGACCGAGGCCGAGATTGACGCATTGATTGATAGGCTTGGGGACGATGATGCGGCGGCCTTTGTCGATCTGGGTACGGGTGAGGCTGAAATAGCAGGCACTAAGTTGCAGTTTAGTGTCGATCCTGTGTGGCAGCAAAAGCTGATCAACGGGTGGGACGATATTGATATGACCGCGCAGTACGCGGCACAAATTACAGAGTTTCGCGGCAAACGACTGGCCGCGCATCCATGGGCAATGCCCACAACAGACTAAGATCAAACCGGCGCATAAGCGTCACTAAACCGGGAGAAAGACCAGATGAAACATACATTATTCGCAGGCATCCTTGCCACCACAGCGATGACCACAGCGGCGATGGCCGAAGATACGGTGACAGCCGTTCACGCGTTCCCTGAATCGCTGATCTATACCAAGTCGTTCTTGGAGTTTGTCGACAAGGTGAACGAGGCCGGTAAAGGCGTCGTACAGATCGAAGTGCGCGGCGGACCAGAGGCCATCGGCATGTTCCAGCAGCCCGATGCGGTGCGCGCGGGTGTGGTCGACATGGTCTATACACCCGGTTCATTCTACGCAGGCGCGCTGCCTGAAAAAGACGCGCTGGTTGCGTCGAACCTGACAGCGGTTGAGACACGCGCGAACGGCGGTATCGCCTTGATCGACGAGATCCATCAGGAGAAGATGGGCGTGAAGTATCTGGGTTGGTTCGATTCAGGTGTCTGCTACAACCTGTGGACGCGCGACGCGCCGACGCTGGATGCGGGCGGTAATCTGGATGTGACGGGTCTGAAGCTGCGCGGCAATGCGGTTTATAACGCGTTCTTTACCGAATATCTGGGCGCGCAGGTGATCGACCTGCCAACCACCGAAGTTTATTCCGCACTGGAGCGTGGTGTTGTCGATGCGACCGGTTGGACGCAGATCGGTCTGATTGATCTGAAATGGAACGAGTTCCTGAACTACCGGATCGAGCCGTGCTTTTTCTCAACCGACCTTGGTACGATTGTGAACCTGGAAAAGTGGAATTCACTGTCCGAGGAAAGCCGCACGATTTTGCAGGATGTGGCCATCCAGCACGAGATTGACAGTTCCGGCAAGTTGGGCGCTGTTCGTGATGAGGACTTTGCTGCGCTGGAAGCGGCGGGCATGACCGTGATCACGCTGGAAGGTGAAGCGGCAGAGAAGTATCTGGCAGCCGCCGTGGATAATACGCACGCGCGCATGAAAGGCCTGATGGAAGACAGCCCGCAAGGTGCAGGTAACTACGACAAGCTGATTGAGCTGTTCTACGCCAAGTAAGCTGAATTGAGGCGCGCCGGATCAACTGGCGCGTCTTTGACCATGAGAAGGGCAGGGGTGATGGAACAGATCGGCAGGGCCTATCGCGGGCTTTTATATGCGATGGCGGGCATTGCGGGTGCGATGCTGATTTGGCTGATGATTTCGGTCATTACCTCGGTCATGATGCGGAACCTCGGGATGCAGCCGTTTGCATGGCTGTTCACTTCATCTGAATATGCGATCCTTTATATGACGATGCTGGGTGCGCCTTGGTTGGTGCGCGAAAAGGGGCATGTGCATATTGAGCTGGTCACAGCCGCATTGCCGCCTGCCGCGCGGCGTGTGGTCAGTCGCGGTGTGGCGGCGGCTTGTGTTGCTGTCTGCGCGGTGCTGGCATGGAAGGGGGCGGAGCTGTTGATCACCAACATCACCCGCAATGATCTGGACGTGCGGGCCTACTACTTTCCCAAGTGGATTTTGACGCTGGCCTTTCCGGTCAGCTTTGGTCTGATGACAATTGAATTTGGCCGTTTTGTATTCGGCAAAGACCTGATGCATTCAGGCGAAGCAGGGATCCACGAATAATGGAATGGTTTGAGGCGCTTGGCCTGCTGATTGGCACGATCCTTGTTTTGATGGCCATAGGCATGCCGGTTGCGCTGGCGTTTCTGGCGGCGAATATCCTTGGCGCGTTTGTGTTTATGGGCGGGACGCGGGGCATCACATTGATGCTGAACAACGGCTTTGGCAGCTTGACCAATTTCGCGCTGGTGCCGATTCCGTTGTTCTTGCTGATGGGTGAGATTTTCTTTCACACCGGGCTGGGCGCGCGGATGTTCAATGCGATTGACAAGCTGCTGGGCAAGCTGCCGGGGCGGTTGTCGTATGTCACCGTGCTGGGCGGCACGGCGTTTTCGACGCTGTCGGGATCGTCGATGGGGTCCACTGCGCTGCTGGGGTCGCTGATGGTGCCCGATATGACCAAGCGCGGTTATAAAAAACACATGTCGATTGGCCCGATCCTTGGCACCGGTGGTCTGGCGATTATCATTCCGCCTTCTGCGCTTGCGGTGTTGTTGGCGACGCTGGCGCGGATTGATGTGGGCGCGTTGTTGATCGCGGGGATCATTCCCGGTCTGATCCTTGCGTCGTTCTATATGGCGACGATTTTCATTCAGACGAAAATCGACCCCGATGCGGCCCCTGCCTATGAGGTGGAGCCGTTGGGTATGGGGGAGAAGCTGAGCCTGCTGGTGCGCGACATTATCCCGATGCTGTCGGTGATGGTGCTGATCGTGATTGGTATGGTTGGTGGTCTGATCACCCCGTCAGAGGCGGCGGCGTTTGGTGCGCTGGGTGTACTGATACTGGCCGTGGTGTTCCGCTGTTTAAGCTGGGAAGCGATGAAGAAATCGGTCATCGGCGCGCTGCGGGTGACGTTGATGGCCTATCTGATCGTGTTTGGCTCTGCGACGTTCAGCCAGCTCTTGGCGTTCTCTGGCGCGTCTTCTGGTCTGATCAAATGGGCGACGTCATTTGATCTGGCACCGATTGCGATGCTCTTGGTGATGTTCGGGGTTCTGTTGCTGCTGGGCATGTTCATGGAACAGATTTCCATGATGTTGCTGACCGTGCCGATCTTCTTTCCGTTGGCAGTCACATTGGGGTTCGATCCGATCTGGTTCGGTCTGATTATCCTTCTTGCATTGGAGATCAGCTTTACCACGCCGCCCTTTGGACTACTTTTATTCGTGATGAAGGGGGTTGCGCCCAAAGATACCACGATGCGTGAGATTTATGGCGCGGCGATCCCTTATATGGCGTGTTCGATGCTGTTGGTGGCCTTGCTGATCCTGTTTCCGCAACTGGCCTTGTGGTTGCCGGGTCTCTAATGCAACACTTGTGCAAATGCGCGTGAAACCGGCGGTTGTCGATGTACATGGATATGGCAACGAATTAACGCACGCTTAACCACTGGCCTCTATGGCTGTAGTGTTGTTTTTGGAGTTTTGACTGATGCGGTCTGTTTCCCTGATTATCTCTGCCCTGACATTGTCGATTGCCGCTGCGTTGCCCGCCGCGGCACAGGACCGGTCGTTCAATTTCGCCCTGCGCGGTGGTCTGGCTGTCGGGCCTGAATACCTTGGCTCTGACACGTCAGAAGCGGGTGCCGATGTGGGGTTCACCTTTGGGTCGCTGACATTTGGGGGTCGCAGCATCGGTAATGGTGTGCGCGCAGTTCCGGACAACGGTGTGTCCCTGCGCGGCGCGCTGCGTGTCATCGGAGAGCGGACGGCAGCGGACAGCCCCGAACTGGCCGGTTTGACCGACATCGACACAGCGGTTGAACTGGGCCTTGGCCTGACATTTCAACAGACGCACTGGATGGCATTCGGTGAGGTTCGCAAGGGCGTGACGGGCCATTCTGCGGTCACAGGCACATTGGGGGCGGCGTATATTTACCGGCCCAACGAAAACTGGCTGATCACGGCGGGGCCACGGGTGTCGTTTGGTGATGATGAATTTGCCGATACCTATTTTGGCGTGCCTGCGGGCGGCGGGTCTGCCTTTGCACCTTATACGGCCACCGGTGGCGCGCTGGGTGCCGGGTTTGAGGTGACGGGTTCGTATTTCCTGAACGACACATGGGCGCTTGAAGGTGCTGTGAGCTATGAAAAGCTGCTGAATGATGCGGCAGACAGCCCGATCACGATGAACGGTTCCGACGATCAATGGCGCATGCGTCTGGGCGTCAGCCGGGTCTTTACGCTTCGTTTCTAAGAGGACTGACTATGCAACTTGACCAAGCGATGCAGGAACGCCGTTCCATTCGCGGCTTTACCGATAAACCTGTGCCCAAGGCGTTGTTGCAAGAGATTATCGCGCTGGCCAATCGCGCACCGAGTTCCATGAACACGCAGCCGTGGCATTTGCATGTGCTGACGGGTGAAACACTGGATCTGGTGCGCGAGGGGAATTCCACCCGCATGTTGTCCGGTGTGCCCCCCGTGCGCGAGATCACGGATCATGCCGCCTATGCCGGACCACACCGCGACCGTCAGGTGGGCATCGCCAAGCAGTTGTTTGCGGCGATGGGCATCGCGCGCGAGGACAAGGAAATGCGACAGGATTGGGTCATGCGCGGGTTCCGGCAGTTTGATGCGCCGGTGTCTGTTGTGGTGACGTTCGACAGGTCGCTGCGCGAGGACACGATTGCGCATTTCGATCTGGGTGCTGTGACCTATGGTCTGGTGCTGGCCGCGTGGTCCAAGGGACTGGGCGCTGTGATCAACGGGCAGGGGATCATGCAATCCCCCGTGGTGCGCGAACATGCGAACATTCCCGAGGATCAGGTGATCATGACTTGTGTGGCACTCGGTTGGCCAAACGAAGAATTCGCGGCCAATGATGTCGTGTCCACCCGCAGGGACGTGGATGATGTGGCGACGTTTGTGGGTTTTGAAGACTAGGTCAGGGTTCTTTGGCCCTGCACAACTGGTTTGACATATTCCGGTTGTGATGACGCGCATGTGCGTTGATCAATTCGTTCTGAAATACCGGGGTTTTGGCGCCCGTTGAGCAGGATCAATTCATCTTGTCCCCGGGTTATACGCTGCTAGGCGGTGCCGCCCTTGATCGCGATTGCGATGCAGCGCGCCAGTTCGGGGACATAGGGCTGTTCCAGCATTGTCAGATGCTCGCCCGGAACCTCGTACACAACCAAACCACCAGCCGCGACGACGCCCCAACCCAACCCGGTGTTGCGCGCTTCGGCCGTATCAAAAAGGTCATGACCTGCGCGGATCACAGTGATGCGGCCGCTGTAGGGTTCGGGTTTGTAGCGTTCGATTGACAAGGTGTTGGCCGCCACGAATGCCGCAATGGAATTTGCGTCCACGAATTGCCCGTCCTCGTTCATCAGCTTTTTGCGGGCAGAGGAATGCCTGCGTTCTTCGAACTTGGTGGTGAAGGTCTTGCGTACATAGGCGCCGGGATGGCGGGTAAAGAGGCGCGCATGGGCAACGAATTTTCCCAGACCTTTAGCACGGGGCCGTCCGCCGGGGCCTGTTGAATCCAGAAACACCAGCGCGTTGACCGTGCGTCCTGCCGCGGTCAACTGCT
>JAFMHE010000074.1 GCA_017854675.1 Paracoccaceae bacterium
CATTCGATCACCCCCTATTTATTTCTTTTTGGCCTTAAATACTTCTGCGCGCCGTTCCATCAAACAGCCCGGTCCGCGTTTGTTCACGCAGCAGAGCCACCAACCGTCAGACCACCGATCATCAATGTCGGTTGCCCGACACCAACCGGCACCCACTGGCCCTGTTTGCCGCAATTGCCCATACCGGGGTCAAGGCTTGGATCGTTGCCAATCGCGCGGATTTGTTTCAGCGCGGTTGCGCCGTCCCCGATCAGGGTCGCGCCTTTCACCGGCGCGCCAACGACGCCATTTTGAACGCGGTACGCTTCGGTGCAGGAGAAAACAAACTTGCCATTGGTGATGTCGACCTGCCCGCCACCAAAGCCCACTGCATAAATCCCGTCCTTGAGGTCTGCCACAATATCGCCCGGCGCCACGTCACCACCCAGCATATAGGTGTTGGTCATGCGTGGCATCGGGATATGTGCGTAGGATTGCCGCCGCCCGTTGCCGGTGCTCTTGACCCCCATCAAACGTGCATTCTGGCGGTCCTGCATATAACCGACCAGTTTGCCATCTTCGATCAGGACATTCTTGGCGCTGGGCGTGCCTTCATCATCCACACTGATTGAGCCGCGCCGGTCGGGAATCGTGCCATCATCGAGGACAGTCACCCCCGAGGCCGCGATTTGCTGACCCATCAACCCCGCAAATGCACTGCTGCCTTTGCGGTTAAAATCGCCTTCCAGCCCGTGGCCGATGGCCTCATGCAGCAAAATACCGGGCCAGCCGGGCCCGAGCACAACATCCATCACACCCGCAGGTGCAGGAACGGCATCAAGGTTCACAACGGCCACGCGCAATGCTTCGCGCGCTTTGGCCCGCCAGTCGGATGCCTCTAGCAGGCCGTCCAAACCGATCCGCCCGCCACCGCCCGCGCTGCCACTTTCGCGGCGACCGTCTTTCTCTACAATCACGGACACATTGACCCGCGTCATGGGGCGCACATCGCGCACGGACGTGCCTTCTGGGCGCAAAATCTCTACCTCCTGAATGCTGGCGGCGATGCTGGCGCTGACCTGCACAACACGATTGTCTAAAGACCGCAGAAAATCGTCGATCTCGCGCAGCGTTTCAACTTTTACAGGAAAAGTTGCGCCCGCGATGGGGTCTGCATCGGTATAAAGCTTTTGGTTGGTGCCCTCGGGCGCATCGGCCCAGGTACCCCCGCCATCACCCACGGCCAATCGCGCGGTCTCGGCGGCCCGGCGCAGCGCATTTTCAGAAATTTCGGTGGAATGCGCGTATCCGGCAACTTCGCCCCGTACGGCGCGCAACCCGAATCCCTCTGACGCATCATAGCTGGCCGTCTTGAGGCGCCCATCATCAAACATCAATGCCTCGGACCGGCGGCGTTCAAAAAACAACTCCCCATCATCAGCCCCCGCAACAGCTTCTTTTAACACTTTAAGCGCAGTATCGCGGTCGAGTAGGCCATCAAACGGCGAAAATGGGGGGGTGCTCATGTGAAAACGGTCCTGTCTGGAGGGCGGAAAGAGCGCAGAAAACACCCTTCGCGTCTGTTTGACGCAATCGAAAGACTTTATCTTGGATGTAGAATATGATTGTAAGCACTCAGATTACAACGGCCGGGAAACTGGTTGTGGCGGTAAAACCCGTAGCCAAGCCAAAAAACACCTTATGGTCACAAGATCAGGACGACTTATGAAAAATCTTCTCTCTCTCAGTGCAGTGATGGCGAGCCTTACCGCTCTTCCCGCAATGGCGCAGGACAATCTGCGCATTGACGGTCTTGAAGTCATTGGCGCGCCAATCGACGGCAAAATGGGCTTTCAGCCTGCTGCGACCCGTCTGGCACAAGATATCCATGACCTAGATTACCTCATTTTGGTGATCATCACGATCATCACCTTGTTTGTGACGGGCCTGATGGGGTGGGTGATCGTCCGCTACAACAAAAAGCGCAACCCGCAGCCCGCGTCCTTTACCCACCACACACCCGTCGAGATCGCCTGGACGGTTGGTCCGATTGTGATTCTTGTGCTGATCGGTGCCTATTCATTGCCTATTCTCTTCCGCCAGCAGGAAATTCCGCAGGCGGATATCACGATCAAAGCGATCGGGCATCAGTGGTACTGGGAATACGAGTATGTTGACGAAGGTTTCGGCTTTGAAAGCTATATGATCGGCGCGCCTGCGACGCTGACCGCAGAAGACGAAGATGCGGGTGCAGTCGCCAATATGCTGAACGAACCGATGATCAAAAAGCTTGAGGAAGCGGGCTATTCCCGCAACGAATGGCTGCTGGCGACGGATACATCTGTTGTTGTTCCTGTCGGCAAAACCATCGTTGTTCAGGTGACTGGTGCGGACGTGATTCACGCTTGGACGATCCCTGCATTCGGCGTCAAGCAAGACGCAGTACCCGGCCGCTTGGCCGAGCTGTGGTTCAGCGCCGACAAAGAAGGTGTTTACTTTGGTCAGTGTTCGGAACTTTGCGGTCAAGCGCATGCCTACATGCCGATCACGGTCAAGGTCGTCTCAGAAGAGGCTTATGCAGAATGGCTGGGCAAAGCCAAAGCAGAATACGCGGGCATCCCGCAATCTCTGCCACTGCAACTGGCGGCGAACTGATCCACGTAGTGCCGGATGTTTATCACCGGCACTACGCTTAACCGCGATTTGACCTTTTGTAAGGTAGGCGACCTGCCTGCT
This sequence comes from Paracoccaceae bacterium, assembly GCA_017854675.1. Classification (GTDB taxonomy): domain Bacteria; phylum Pseudomonadota; class Alphaproteobacteria; order Rhodobacterales; family Rhodobacteraceae; genus Sulfitobacter. The sequence continues at coordinate 2,716 of JAFMHE010000074.1, forward strand.
CTCTCTCTTTGAATAAGGGTGCCGTATGACGGATATCACCAACTCTCCTTCTGCTGAGTACGAGGCGCAATTGGGCGATTATTTTGCCTTGCTCAAGCCGCGTGTGATGCAATTGGTGGTGTTCACCGCTGTTGTCGGCATGTTGGCTGCACCGGTAAGCGTTCATCCCGTGATTGGCTTTGCGTCGATTCTGTTTGTCGCCATTGGGGCGGGTGCCTCTGGCGCGCTCAACATGTGGTGGGACGCTGACATTGACGCGGTGATGAAACGGACAGCCAAACGTCCGATCCCTGCTGGAAAAGTGCAACCGGGAGAGGCGCTTGCCCTTGGCGTTGCCTTGTCCGGTCTATCGGTCATGATGCTCGCGCTCAGTGCGAATTTGCTCGCAGCAGGCATGCTGCTTTTCACTATTATTTTTTATGCTGTGGTCTACTCCATGTGGCTTAAGCGTGCGACGCCGCAGAACATCGTGATCGGTGGCGCGGCGGGTGCATTCCCTCCGGTGATCGGCTGGATTATCGCGACGGGCAGCTTTGCAATCGAGCCTTGGCTGATGTTCGCATTGATCTTTATGTGGACGCCACCGCATTTCTGGGCACTGGCCCTGTTCATGCGGTCAGATTACGACGATGCCAATGTGCCGATGTTGACGGTAACGCATGGCCGGCCCTCAACGCGCAAACATATATGGGTTTACACCGTACTGCTGGCCATCCTGGCTGTTGGCACCGCGTTTACGGCTATTGGCGGTTACATCTATCTGGTCACTGCGTTGATCCTGAATGCGCTGTTCCTGCTGGGGGCTTACCGCATCTGGAACCGTGACGAGGTGATGGCCGAAGAAGACAATTATCTGGTCGAACGCAAGTTTTTCCGCCTGTCGCTTTATTATCTGTTCCTGCACTTTGGTGCGATTCTTGCCGAGGCTTCGTTGAAGCCTTGGGGTTTGGGAGGATGGTAATGGACCTGCGCGCAGAGCATGAAATCCACACCCGCCGCAAAGGCCGCAACGTAGGCGTTGGCATTATGCTTGCCGGTTTTGTGGTGCTGATAATGGTTCTGACATTCGTGAAAATCACGCAGACAGACTTTGCCCGCGCACCGGGCACTGCGATGCCTGCGGCTGGTATTGAGGGGACAAACTGATGGCAATTACGGGTCCGCAAAAGACGGTAATGCAAACGGTCTCGGTCGTCATCCTGATGGGTGGTCTGGCGTGGGCGTCTGTACCATTCTATGATTGGTTCTGCCGCGTTACGGGCTTTGGCGGCGTGCCGCAGCAGGTCGACAGCGGCTCTGACAATATTCTGGAGCAGACAATCAAGGTACGGTTTGACGGTACGCTGAATGACAACATGGCGTGGGACTTCAAGCCTGTCGTGCGCGAAATGGAAGTGCGTATCGGCGAGACCGCGCTTGCCTTTTATGAGGCGCACAATCCGACCAGCCGTCCCATTGCAGGGCAGGCGAGCTATAATGTGACGCCCTACACCGCAGGCGCGTTTTTCGACAAAATCGACTGTTTTTGCTTTACCGAACAGGTTCTGGCCCCCGGCGAGACCGTTCAAATGCCTGTCAGCTTTTTCGTTGACCCGGAAATCGTCAATGATGTTGACGGCAAGTATGTACACACCATCACACTATCCTATACATTCTACGAAATTGACCTGCCCGAGGGGTATGCCGCCCTCGACCAGCAGGACGCCACAACAGAACTAAACTGAAAGAGGGACCGCCAACATGGCCCACGCAAAGAATCATGACTATCACATCCTAGCCCCGTCAAGCTGGCCCCTTTTGGGCGCCGTCGCCGGATTCGTGATGCTATTTGGCGCTGTGCTCTGGATGCACGGCGTGACACCGTTCCTGTTCTGGGGTGGTTTTGTTGCGGTCTTGTACGTGATGTTCGGCTGGTGGCGCGACGTGGTGCTGGAAAGCCGGATCGGGGATCACACGCCGGTTGTCCGCATCGGCCTGCGCTATGGTTTCATCTTGTTCATCATGTCAGAAGTGATGTTCTTTGCGGCGTGGTTCTGGTCGTTCTTCAAGCATGCGATCTATCCGATGAACGAATACGTCGGGTCTGAGTATATTCCGCCCGAGATTTATCAGGTCGATGCATTCCACCTGCCGCTGATCAACACGCTGGTTCTGTTGCTGTCCGGCTGCGCGGTTACATGGGCACACCACGCGTTGGTCCATGAAAATAACCGCAAGGATCTGATCTGGGGTCTCGCGATTTCCATCGTGCTGGGTGTGCTTTTCACTGCATTGCAGGCGTATGAGTATTCATACCTGCTTTATAAAGGCTGGGAGTTTGGCGGCGACAAGTTCTTCTCCAACTTCTTTATGGCGACGGGCTTTCATGGCGCGCATGTGATCATTGGTACCATTTTCCTCGGGGTCTGTCTGATCCGGGCGATCAAGGGGGATTTCACCCCTGAACGTCACGTCGGATTTGAAGCCGCCGCATGGTACTGGCACTTCGTCGACGTGGTGTGGCTGTTCCTGTTCTTTGCCGTCTACGTCTGGGGTGTTCCGGGCTAAGCATGCCGTCGCGGTCGGGGTTGCATCTGCACCCCCGATCCTAGAAACACAAAGCGCGCGCAGGCATGCCTCGCGCGCTTTTCCTTTGACGGTGAGAGCGCCATGAACCGCATCATTTTCCTGATCCTCATCGGCCTTGGGGGCGCTGCGATTCTGGTATCGCTTGGCACATGGCAGATGCAGCGTCTGGCCTGGAAAGAAGGCATCATCGGAGATATCAATGCCCGTATTGCAGCGCCACCTGTTGCATTGCCCAAAACACCGAACCCCGAAACCGATGCTTATCTACCGGTTATGGCGACGGGCACGTTGTCGGGCGACACCATCCGCGTTCTCGTCTCTCAAAAGGACGTTGGTGCAGGCTACCGGTTGATCACCGCTTTGGAGACAAGCGCGGGTCGCATCTTGGTCGATCGGGGCTTTGTTGCGGTTAATGAACAGAACATTTCAACGCCTGTTATGCCTGTGACGGTCACCGGGAACCTGCAATGGCCCCAAGAAGTCGATGGTTACACACCTGCGCCTGATCTTTCCAACAACATCTGGTTTGCGCGCGATGTGCCTGCATTAGCAGCAGCTTTGGGCACTCAGCCAACCATGATCGTGGCACGCAGCCTCAGCACAGATGATCCGGCCGTAACCCCCTTTCCGGTCGACACCACCCGTATCCCCAATGACCACTTGCAATACGCTATCACTTGGTTCTCTTTAGCCGCCATCTGGCTGGCCATGTCCGTCCTGTTCCTGATGCGCCGCCGTGGCGCGCAATCCGAAAGCTGACCCCAATGCGCTATATCTCGACCCGTGGCACAGCCCCCATCTTGAGTTTCGAAGAAGCTATGCTGACCGGCCTCGCCCGTGACGGTGGGCTTTATGTGCCCGAGGAAATTCCGACTCTGACAAAGGCGCAGATCACCGCGATGCAAGGCGCGTCCTACGAGGATGTCGCCTTTACCGTGATGCGCCCCTTTATTGGTGATACCTTTACTGACGCCGAATTCCGCGAGCTGATTGCAAACGCCTATGCGACATTCGGCCACGCCGCCCGCGCGCCTTTGGTACAACTGGCCCCGAACCATTTTTTGCTTGAACTGTTCCACGGTCCCACCTTGGCGTTCAAAGACTTTGCCATGCAAATTATCGGTCAGATGTTCCAAAAGGCATTGGGCCGCAAGGGCGAGCGGGTGACCATCGTCGGCGCGACCTCCGGTGACACAGGTTCTGCCGCGATTGAGGCGTTCCGTGGTTTGGATAACGTCGACGTCTTTATCCTTTATCCGCATGGCCGCGTGTCCGAGGTCCAGCGCCGCCAGATGACAACGCCCGTCGAGGCGAACGTGCATGCCCTTGCTGTGGACGGTGATTTCGATGACTGCCAAGCGCGGCTCAAGGATATGTTCAACGATTTCGAGTTCCGCGATCGTGTGAAGCTCGCGGGCGTGAACTCCATCAACTGGGGCCGTGTGCTGGCGCAAGTGGTCTACTACTTCTCTTCTGCGGTCTCGTTAGGTGCTCCTGCGCGTGAGGTCAGCTTTACAGTGCCGACCGGCAATTTCGGTGACATTTTCGCGGGCTACATCGCCAAGCGCATGGGGCTGCCGATCAAGGACCTTGTGGTTGCGACCAACCAGAACGACATTCTCGACCGTTGTCTGAAAGGGCAGGGCTATCACAAGGGCGTGGTACATCCCTCAATTAGCCCGTCGATGGACATTCAGGTCAGTTCAAACTTTGAACGTGCATTGTTTGACGCCTATGACCGCGATGGCAATGCCGTTGCGCAACTGATGACGGAACTGGGTCAAGGCGGCTTTGACGTCTCCCAAGGCGCGATGCAGGTCTTGCAGAGTATCTACAAATCAGGTCGCGCCTCCGAGGACGAAACCAGCGATACCATCACCACATTCCTGAAAACCACTGGCGAACTCTTGTGCCCGCATTCCGCGATTGGCGTAAAAGTAGCGGATGAACAGCGCGAAGAGGCTACTCCGATGATCACCCTCGCCACCGCGCACCCCGCCAAATTCCCCGACGCGGTCGAAGCTGCGACAGGCATTCGGCCGCCTTTGCCACCGCGCATGGCCGATCTGTTCGAGCGTCCCGAGCGCCTGACCCGCGTCGCCAACGATCTTGACGCCCTGAAATCCCACATCACGAAAGCCCTCAACCTATGAGCCTCCAAGAACATCGCCTCGCGAACGGCTTTCGCATCGTAACCGAACACATGCCGGGCCTCGCCTCGGCCTCTATCGGCGTTTGGGTTGCAGCTGGCGGTCGTCATGAAACACCGCATCAGAACGGCATCGCGCATTTCCTTGAACATATGGCGTTCAAAGGCACGGCAAAACGGACATCCTTGCAAATTGCCGAAGCGATTGAGGATGTGGGCGGGTATATCAACGCCTACACCAGCCGCGAAGTGACCGCGTATTATGTGCGCGTGTTGGAAAATGATGTGGCGCTCGGCCTTGACGTGATCGCCGACATCCTGCGCAATCCGGTGCTGGACCCAAACGAGATCGAAGTCGAACGCGGCGTGATCTTGCAAGAAATCGGTCAGGCCCTCGACACGCCCGATGATGTGATTTTCGACTGGCTGCAGGAAGAAGCCTACCCCGGACAACCGCTGGGCAAGACCATCCTTGGCCCTGCTGAGCGCGTTTCCAACTTTAACCGCGAAGACCTCAAGGCGTTCATTGCGGATCATTATGGTCCTGAACAGATGATCCTGTCGGCTGCCGGTGCCGTGGATCACGACCAGATCGTAAAGCTGGCCGAAGAGCTTTTTGGTGACATGCCCGCCAAACCGTTGTTCCAGATGCAGGGCGCGTCCTTCAAGGGGGGCGAGATGCGTCAGATCAAGCCGCTTGAGCAGGCGCATTTTGCTCTTGGGTTCGAATCGCCCAGCTATGCTGCCGACGATATCTATGTCGCGCAAATCTACGCATCTGCGCTTGGCGGTGGCATGTCCTCGCGGCTGTTTCAGGAAATCCGCGAAAATCGCGGGCTGTGCTACACCATTTTTGCCCAAGCGGGCGCGCATGCCGATACGGGCATGATGACGATCTATGCAGGCACCTCTGCCGACCAGCTGCCCGAACTGGCTGGCATCACGATTGACGAGATGAAGCGCGCAGCCACTGACATGTCACCTGCCGAAGTCGCCCGCGCCCGTGCGCAGATGAAAGCGGGGCTTTTGATGGGGCTGGAAAGCCCCTCAAACCGTGCGGAACGTCTGGCGCGTCTTGTGCAAATCTGGGACCGCGTGCCGCCCCTGTCCGAGAGTATTGAAAAAATCGACGCCGTTACAACCGGTGATGTGCGCGATCTGGCGCAGCGTATGGCCGAAACCGCACCTGCGGCACTCGCGCTCTACGGCCCTGTTGAAAATGCGCCGACCTTGCAAGAATTGCAGGAGCGCCGCGCCGCCTGATGCTGCTCCTGAAACGCAAACTCAAGATCGAAACAGAGCGGCTGACCTTGCGCACGCCGATCCATTCCGATTTTCGCGCGTGGAGCGCGTTGCGCATCAAAAGCCGCGAATATCTGACGAAATGGGAACCCGCATGGGCCAATGACCATCTGACCCGCAAGGCGTTCACCAACCGGGTCTATTGGGCGCAACGCTCTGTTTCGGGCGGCACTGCGCTGCCCTTGTTCCTGATCCGGCGTGAGGATCAAGCGTTGCTGGGTGCCATCACGCTTGACAATATCAGGCGCGGGCCTGCGCAGTCGGGTACTTTGGGCTATTGGACCGGCGAACCGTTTGCGCGCCAAGGTTATATGCGCGAGGCGATCCATGCGGTTGTGCATCAGGCGTTCACCCGGCTGGACCTAAGCCGGATCGAGGCCGCGTGCCTGCCCGAAAACGCCCCCTCGCGCGGGGTGCTGGAAAAGACCGGTTTCAAATACGAAGGCGTCGCGCAAAGCTATCTGCAGATCGACGGACGCTGGCGCACGCATGTGCTTTATGCTGTGCTTCGCAGCGACCGGCGCGGCAAAACCGATGCAGGGTAACGCCGCTTAACCGACAAACCGCAGCGTCTGAAACGTCTCTCTGAACCCGCGGACTTCGGCTGCGAGGGACGCGGGTTCATTGCTGCGCAGCGCCGCCGCGATCAGCCGCGCCAATTCAGCAGTATCCTTGACGCCCACGCCCCAGCGGACCAATTCGGGGGTGCCAATGCGCAGCCCGTTCATATCACCGGGCACCTCTGCAACCGGCAATCCGATACCACAGGCCAGAAACCCTGCCTTGCGCAAAGTTTTCGACGCCGTCTGGCCGCCACCAAACCCGCCGGCCTCGATTGCGAACTGATGCGACCGCGTAAACCCGTGCACTTTGGCGAAAACCGGCAGGCCCAGTGAATCCAATGCCTGCGCAAGAGATTGCGCCACCGCGATCATCTCTTTGGCGTAAGCCTGCCCCTGATCCAACCAATCAACCATGGTCAGGGCCAACGCCGCTGATTTTGCTGCATCAAAGTTCGCTGTCATACCGGGAAACGCAATTGCGTCCAACCGCTCGGCCATCTCGGCATCATTGGTCACGATCAGGCCGCCGGGCGGGCCACCAAGGCTTTTGTAGGTGCTCATCGTCATCAGATGTGCCCCTTCAGCCAACGGATTGCGCCATGCACGTCCCGCGATGATCCCGCATTGGTGCGCGGCATCAAACAGCACCTTTGCCCCCACTTCATCTGCAATCGCGCGGACCTGTGCCACGGGATGTTCAAAGAGGTTGAGAGAGGCGCCGACCGTGATCAGTTTCGGCTTCACCTCATGGGCCAGCGCGCGCAAGACATCAATGTCGATGGAATATCCATCCGCGTCAACAGGTGCGGCAACCGTGTTCAAACCGTAAAGACCGGCACATCCTGCCGCATGATGTGTCACATGGCCGCCAATTGCACCGGGTGGTGCAATGATTGTATCACCCGGCGCACAGGTCGCCATAAACCCATAGAGATTGCCAAGTGCGCCCGACGGCACGCGGATCTCGGCATATCTTGCTTCGAATACCTGCGCACACAGCTCGGCTGCAATCACTTCGATCTCTTCGATGGCCTCCAGGCCCATCTCGTATTTGTCACCGGGATAGCCAAGCGAAGGGCGCGTGCCCAGACCGGACGCAAGTGCCGCTTCGGCGCGTGGGGACATCACATTGGTGGCGGGGTTGAGGTTAAAGCACTCCCGCTCATGGATGTCGCGGTTCTGGTCAATCAGGGCCGCGATCCGGGATGCGGCATGTTCCGGGGCGGCACCAGCCGTCTGTTCTGCGATCTGTTGCACGCGGTCTTCACAAACCTGTGGCACCCATGGTCGATTGGCCAGCATTGCATGTCTCCTTGTTCTGCTTGCCTAGATTGCAGGCAGTGCCACGCGCGGCGCAACTGCTTTCAGCAAGGTTTTGTTGCCGAAATCCAAAACGCTGCTACCTATTGTTTCTTAACAAGTCCGATATGACTTGTGGAGGATTGCCATGCTGACCCGCCTTGTCTTGTTTTTGTCGTTACTGTTGCCCAGCACCCTGATGGCGCAGACGCGCACGCCAAGCCATTGCATCGCACTTGCCGACGCAGCACCGAGTTTGGACTATCTCCACCGTGCCAGTTTGCCCGAGGTCGCGCGCGAAGAGGTCTATCTGCACTATATCGCGCATGCATCGTTTCTGATCCGCAGCCACGCGGGGTTGAACATGATCACGGACTTTACCGGTTTCACTGGCACGCTGCCCCTGATCCCGGATGTTGTGACGATGAACCATGCCCACGACAGCCATTGGACGTCGTTTCCTGACCCCGCGATCCCGCATGTTTTGCCGGGATGGGGACCGTTTGGCGAAGGCGTGGAGCACCGCCTTGATCTGGACGAGGTGCTGGTGCGCAATGTTTCAACCGACATCCGGTCGCAGTTTTCCGGGGTCGAGAGCAACGGCAATTCGATCTTTGTGTTTGAGATGGCAGGCCTGTGCATCGGCCATCTGGGTCATTTGCATCATGCGCCCGATGCCGCGCAATACGCAGCATTGGGGCGGCTGGACGTGGTGATGGCCCCGGTGGACGGGGGCTATACGCTGGATCAACCGACGATGATCCGCGTGCTCAAGCGGCTGAAATCATCCATAGTGATCCCGATGCACTGGTTTTCCGAATTCGCGCTGGATGATTTCCTGATTGGCATGCGGGATGACTTTTCGATTGTCGAGGTTGGCGGACCTGGCCTGAATGTCTCAATCGACCGGTTGCCCTCACGGCCCACAATCATGGTGTTGCGGCCTGAATATCTGAACGTGACAAGATAGCCGCTTGCATCATTGCGTCCTGCGCGGGATCAAGGGGCATGACATTGAACCCTGCAAACCCCGCTTTTCGTGACCATTTGGCGCAGCTGTTGCCAGACGCTGTTTTTCGCCCGGTTGAGCCGCGCTATCTGGAAGAACCTCGCGGCCTTTATGCGGGTTCTGAGGCGTTGCTGGCGCTGCCCCGCACCACTGACGAGGTCGCCATTCTGGTGCGCGCGGCATCGGATGCGGGCGTTGGGGTCATTCCTTATGGCGGCGGCACCGGTCTGGTCGGGGGGCAGATCGCCGAAAGCGGCCCCGCGCCGTTGATCTTGTCGCTGGAGCGGATGAACAAAGTGCGTGATGTCTATCCGGACGAGAACGTGCTGGTCGCCGAGGCAGGCGTTGTATTGGCCGATGTGCAAGCAGCGGCAGATGCGCAGGACCGGTTATTTCCGCTGTCGCTGGCGGCCGAAGGATCGGCGCGCATCGGTGGCAATCTGGCCACCAACGCGGGGGGCACGGGCGTTCTTCGCTACGGCAATGCGCGCGATCTGTGTCTGGGCCTTGAGGCGGTGCTGCCGGACGGTCAGATATGGAACGGCCTGACGCGCCTGCGGAAAAACAACACCGGTTACGATCTGCGGCACTTGCTGATCGGGGCGGAAGGGACGTTGGGGGTGATCACGGCTGCGGCGCTCAAGCTGTTCCCGAAACCTGCGCGCACAGGCACGGCGATGCTGGTGGTGACTGATCCGCGTGCAGCACTTGATTTGCTGTCGTTGGCGCGTGCGCATCTGGGTGAAATGGTCAGCGCGTTTGAGTTGATCCATCGGCAAGGGTTTGATTTTTTGGCCCAGACGTTGCCTGAAGTGCGGCACCCTTTTGCAACTGCGCCCGAATGGTGCGTGTTGATCGAAGTAGGCCTGAGCGGAGATCTGGACCCGGATGCCGCGCTTGAGACGCTCTTTGCAGCAGCACATGAGGCGGGGTTAGTGCCTGACGGGCTTATCGCGCAGACCAGCCAGCAAGCAAAAGATTTCTGGACCATCCGCGAGATGATCCCGGAGGCGAACCGGCGGGTCGGTTCAGTCTCAAGCCATGATATTTCCGTGCCGTTGAGTGCGATACCTGCTTTCATTGACCAAGGCGCACAGGAGGTGGCAAAGATCGGCACGTTCCGCATCAACTGCTTTGGCCATGTGGGCGATGGCAATCTGCATTACAACGTCTTTCCGGTTGCGGGAAAATCGCGGTCGGATCATGAGGAGCAACGTCCCCGCATCAAGCGTGTGTTGCACGATCTGGTGCATAGTATGGGCGGCTCCATCAGTGCGGAACATGGTATCGGGCGGCTCAAGGTTGCTGATCTGGAGCGCTATGGCGATCCCGCAAAACTGTCTGCGATGCGGGCGATCAAAGCGGCGCTGGATCCCAAAGGAATCATGAACCCCGGTGCCGTTCTACGTCAGCTCTAGCGGTTGCGGGGTTTCGCGCGCAGGGTCGGATCGGCCTCGGTCGGGTCTTCGGGCCATGGATGACGCGGATAGCGCCCGCGCATGTCTTTGCGCACATCTGCATAAGAACTGGCCCAGAAACCCGGCAAATCTGTTGTGACCTGAACCGGGCGTTGGCCGGGTGACAGCAGCGTGATCTGTAGGGGTTGGCCTACCACGGTCGGGTGCTTTGTGACGCCAAACACCTCTTGCAGGCGCAGGGAAATCGCCGGCACGTCGCCGCTGTAATCAATCGGTATCTTGCGGTCCAAGGGCGTGGTGAAATGCGCCGGTGCGGCCTTGTCCAGCGCCTGCTGCTGGTCCCAGTCCAACCTTGCGCGTAAGGCGGGCATCAGGTCAAACCCCTTCCAATCGCCTGTTGAACGCACGCCTGTCAGATGCGGTAGCAACCAGTCTTCCAGCGTTTCCATCAGGTGTGGTTCCGAAAAGTCAGGAAAGCTTTCACCCATAAGACGCGCGCGCGCCAGAAACCGTTGCGCCGCCGCCGACGGGTTCAGCCCAAGCTGTCGCACGCCGTCCAGCATCGCGATGGCGATATGGCCCTCAGGCGCGTCAGACCATGTCCGATCGTCCAGCACCAGCGCGCCAAAGCGTTCCTGCTTGCGGGTCAACACACGCCCCTCGCGCCGCGACCATGCACATGTTTCAAACCATTTGATCTGATCGCCAAAGGTCTGGCGCAAATCAGCCTCGCTGATCCGGGCGGCTTGCCGCACCTTGGCTTCGCGCAAATCACCGTCCAGATCGGTCGCAACCAGCAATCGTTCGCCTGCCATTGGATCGCCCTCAGGCAGCACCGCCCCTTTGCCACCTGACAGAACATAGCGCGGTGCGTCACCCTTGCGGCGCAGCCCGATCCGGTCAGGATAGGCCAACGCGGCGAGGATGCCGATGTCGTCAGGCCCCTCCAAATTCTGGCCGCGCCCCAGACGTTTTGCTTCTTGGCGGATGCGGGCAAGGCTGGGTTGGTGCAGTTCCGCCGCCACGCGCTTGCCCGCGATGGCGTCCATGCGCTGCGCCAGATCAACGCCTGCCCCGCGCATCGGGTCACGTTCTGCCAAAAGCGCGGCCAGCGTCGCGGCCCGAGGGCCACCCCGTTGGACCATATGCGCCAGACGCGGGTGTAAGGGCAGCTTGAGCAAGGCGCGCCCATGCGCGGTGATCCGGCCCCCAACATCAAGTGCATCCAGCATATGAAGCACGGCTTGCGCCTCTGCATAGCGCCCCTCGTGCGGTGGCGTCACAAAGCACAGATCGTCAATTTTGGCGCCCCATTGGGCCAGTTCCAGCGCGAAACCTGTCAGGTCGCCCGCCTCAATCTCGGCAGGCGGATAGGCGGCAAGCGCGCCTTCCTCGCCGCGCGTCCAGAGTTTGTAGGCGACGCCAGCGCTGATCCGGCCTGCGCGGCCCGCGCGCTGCGTGGCCTCGGCGCGGGTTACTCTTTCCGTCACAAGTCTGGACATGCCGGAGGCCGCGTCGAACCGCGCCCTGCGCGCACGCCCCGCATCGACGACAATGGTAATACCTTCGATGGTCAGGGAAGTTTCCGCAATCGACGTAGCAAGGACCACTTTGCGCCCTGATGTGACGGGTGCAATTGCCGCGCGCTGCGCTTTGAAATCCATCGCACCAAACAGGGGAGCAAGGGTGCAATCACCGGGCAACTTATTGCGCAGCAGCCCCTCGACGCGCCTGATCTCACCCTCACCGGGTAGGAAAATCAATGCGGACCCTTCGGCCTCTGACATGGCTTTCAACACCAGATCGGCTGTGGCCTGTTCCAACCGCTGTTTGCCCAGCGGACGGTCCAGCCAGACAGGCCGCACGTCAAAACTGCGCCCTTCTGATGTGATGATAGGCGCGTCCATCAGCGCGGCCACCGGACCCGCATCCAAGGTGGCCGACATTGCGACCAGCAACAGATCATCGCGCAACGCCCCTGCGACCTCTAGGCAAAGCGCCAGCCCCAGATCGGCATTCAGCGACCGCTCGTGAAACTCGTCAAAGATCACTGCGCCGACGCCGGGCAAATCAGGCGCCTCCTGCATCATCCGCGTGAGGATACCTTCGGTCACAACCTCGATCCGGGTCGCCTTGCTGATCGCTGATGCGCCGCGCACGCGGTAGCCAACGGTGCGGCCCACGTCCTCACCCAGTGTCGCAGCCATCCGTTCGGCGGC
>JAFMHE010000301.1 GCA_017854675.1 Paracoccaceae bacterium
CCAAATGGGCCTATCTGCTGCTGATCGTTTTTGTGCTGATGAGTCCGGTGTTCTATGTGATGTATATCTCGTTCAATCTGAACGGGTTTGGCGCGGCAAGCTATATCTTTACGTGGAAATGGTACGGGATGATCTTCTCTGACCAACTGCTGATGCAGGCCTTGCGCTGGACGATGACGCTGGCGGTGATGACGATGATTGTGACCGTGCCTTTCGCGCTGCTCTCGGCCAAACTGTACAAGGTGTCAGATCAGAAACTACTGATCGTTTTCCTGATGCTGGCCCCGCTTTTTGTCGCGCCTGACATTCTGGGTTCTGCCCTGCTGGTGTTTTTCAAAAACCTAAACGGCAGTTTCAAACAGCTGGGCGTTCTTTTGGCCACCGATATGTTTGACGCTTGGTTCCGCCTCAGCTTTCTAACCGCGTGGATCGGGCTGGTGATCTATACGATCCCCTATGCTTTCATCGTGATCCTGATCACCATGGGCCGGTTTCGCACCGAACAAACCGAAGCAGCACGCGCCTGCGGGGCTAGCGGCTGGCGCGCGTTTTGGGATATTGAGTTCCCGCAAATCAGGGCGGGTGTGTTCAGCGCATGTTCCTTTACGGTTATCCTGTGCTTTAACGAATATACACGCACCAGCCTGCTCAAGGGCGGTTTTGACACCTTTACCACCGTGCTGGTCAGCCAGATGCTGAATGAGGGCATGTCAGAGCAATCTTACGCCATGTCCAGCTTTATGAGCTTCGTCGCCATCGCCTTTATCGGTGGCATCATCCTTTACACTCTGGTCCGGTCCGAGGCGCTAGCGCGCGAGGCGCGGGCCAAAGCAGAACCGATCATGTCCACATGAGCGCTTTGGGAAATACCGATATGACAGCCACCAAACCCGCAGCGGTCGAAGTGCGCGGCCTTGCCAAACATTACGGCAGCGTAATTGCCTTGCAAGATGTGAACATCAAGATCGAGGCGGGCGAGTATTTTGTTCTGCTGGGTCCCAGTGGTGGGGGTAAGACAACCCTGCTGCGCACCATCGGCGGGTTTCACAAACCGACCAAAGGTGCGGTTTTGCTGCACGGCCAAGACGTCAGCCATCTACCGCCGGACAAGCGGCCAACCTCTATGGTGTTCCAGTCTTACGCGTTATTTCCGCATATGAACGTGCTGCAAAACGTGGGCTACGGGCTGAAGGTTGCCGGCCTGTCCAAGCGCGACAACCAAGATAAAAGCGCCGCCGCACTTGAGCTGGTCGGGCTGACGGGCTTCGAGAGCCGCAAACCTCATGAATTGTCGGGTGGTCAGCAACAGCGCGTGCAACTGGCCCGTGCGATGGTACTGGAACGGGACATTTTGCTGCTGGACGAACCGCTCGCCGCCCTGGACGCGCAGTTGCGCAAGGACATGTGTCTTGAGCTGAAGCATTTGCAGGAAAAGGTAGGCATCACCTTTATCCACGTCACCCACAACCAAGAAGAGGCGATGACTGTCGCTGACCGCATCGCCTTGATCGCCTCGGGCGAATTGGTTGAACACGGCAATGCCCGCGACATTTACCGCGCACCGGACCGGACGTTCACCGCCAGCTTTGTGGGTGAAAACAACATGATGTCGGGTGCCGTGACGGATGTTTCGGGTGACAAAGTCACGGTCACCGTCAACGACACAGTTGTGCATGTTGACCGCCGCGACAAAGCGGTCAGCACCGGTGAAAAAGTGTCCCTGTCCATCCGCTCTGAACTGACGCGCATGACACTCGACCCCGACGATGCACAGGTCCAATCCGGTCACGCCCTTACCGGCAGCTACCGCGAGGCTGTCTATCTGGGGCTGACCACTTCGCATCTGGTTGATGTGGGGACTGGGCACGACCTTGTTTGCCGCGTCGTGGACGACCTTGATGTTCTCCCGCAAAAAGATCAGCCTGTAACGCTCTACTGGCGTGCGGGTGATCTGCGCCTGCATACCCAATAACGCACAGCAAGGAACGATATCATGTGGCCTAACCCTCGTGTACCCTACCAGATGGCGTCAGAGCGGCGCAAACTTGCCCCGCTTAAGGGTAAGCCTTTGATGGTGCATCTGGCGATGAACATCGAATACTGGCCGTTTGATCGCCCCATGCCGCGCGGTATTATTCCTGCGCCACACGGTGCCACCCCTGCCCCGCCAGATGTACCAAATTATTCGTGGGTCGAATACGGAATGCGCGTCGGCATGCCGCGGATCATAAAGATGACACGAGACCGCAGCCTGCCCGTGTCTGCCTTTATGAACGCGCAGGTGGCTGACGTGTATCCGTCGCTGTCCCAAGCTGTGGTGGATGCCAATTGGGAACTTGTTGGTCATGGCTGGTTCCAGCAATCGCTGAAACAGGTTGAGGATGAGGGCGCGGTGATCCGCCAAAGCCTTCAACGATTGGAGAAAGCCAGCGGCAAACGCACCCGCGCTTGGCTTGGGCCGGGCTTGGGCGAAAGCAATGACACGCCCGATATCCTCAAGGCTGAAGGGGTCGATTTTCTGCATGATTGGGTGCTGGACGACCTGCCAGTGTGGCTGCGCACAAAACACGGGCCCATGGTTGGATTGCCCTATACGTTTGAACTGAATGACGTCCCGATCTATGCCATCCAGCAAAGCACCAGCGCCGAGATGCTGACGCGGCTCAAGGCGACCTTGGCCGTGTTCGAGCGTGAGTTCGAGCAAAACCCACGTGTCCTGACGCTCGCCTTGCACCCCCACATCATCGGCGTGCCGCATATCGCCCATTACTTTGAACAAGCGCTGGATTTGCTGATGAAACGCGACGATACTGTCTTTGTCACCTCCAGCACGCTGGGCGATTGGTTCATTGAGGCCGACGGCACAAATGGTGCCGAAGTGGCGCAGTACAACGTAGGGTTCCCGACGTGAGCGCGCCGCAAGCCTCGGCCGCCCTCGCCGGATTGCGCGTGCTTGACCTGACCCGCGTGCGGGCGGGGCCGCATTGCTGCCGCGTGCTGGCGGATTTCGGGGCCAACGTTGTGAAAATCGACGCCCCCGAAGGGATGGATACAAACGCCGGTGTCAGCGGCAGCCGTGATGGTTATGACATGCTGAACCTGCACCGCAACAAACGATCGATGCTGCTCAACCTGAAAAATGCTGATGGACGTGCCTTGTTTCTGGACATGGTGAAACAGGCCGATGTGGTAGTCGAAAACTTCCGCCCCAGTGTGAAAACGCGGCTGGGTCTGGATTACGAAGCCTTGCGTGCCGTGAATCCGCGCATCATCCTCGCCTCCATCTCGGGCTTTGGCCAAGACGGTCCCTATGAGAACAAGGCAGGCTTTGACCAGATTGCCCAAGGCATGGGCGGCCTGATGGGCACCACCGGTTTCGAGGACGGGCCACCAACCCGCGCAGGCACCGCCGTGGCAGATCTGTCAGCGGGGCTGTATGCGGCAACAGGCATTCTGGTGGCGATCACGGAACGCACCCAATCCGGCCAAGGGCAGTGGGTGCAAACATCATTGCTGCAAGCGCAGATCGCCTTGATGGATTTTCAGGCCGCCCGCTATCTGGTGGACGG
>JAFMHE010000302.1 GCA_017854675.1 Paracoccaceae bacterium
TCCTGACGCAGGAAGCGATAGGTCTCCGCCTTGAACGTCGAGGTTGCCACGGACCACAGCCGTGCACCGCGCCGCAGGCGCTTGCCGCCGATGGTCGCGTCCACAAAGGTCGGCCCTGTCACCGGGCTCGCGCGGTTAAACCCCTCAAGACCCTTGACCGGGGCTACCTGGCCAAATCCCACCTGCCGTGCCCAGGCATAGACTGCGCTGGTCTCGTAGCCCGTGTCGATCGCCAGTTTGGCGATTGCGAGGTGCTGGCCGCTGGGATGGACCCAGGTTCGCCCCAGCAGATCGCTAAGGCTCTGCCAGCACGCGGGATCCCCGGGGCCTCCCTCAATGACAATGTGATCAATCAACCAGCTTTGCAGGCCCCTGCCCCACGCCCAGACATCAACCTCAATCCGGTCCTTTTGAACATCCGCACCCGCGGTCAGGAACAGACCGCCCGCTGGCACCGTGCCGGGTTTCCATTCTTCCTTCTGCCCCTGCAGGCGCTGCCAATCCGGCGCTTCGCCGCTTTCCATCCAGGTCTCGCCCAGCGAGGTGTTGATGAATGTCTTCATCATATCGTCCCCGCCAGCCCGCGCCGACAGGAAGGTCTTCACCATCGCCGCTAACCGGACCCAGGGCGAATAGATCTCGTTGAGATGGAACCCGGCAGTGCCTGCGAAAGGTTGCTCTGCCACCCAGTGCCCTTTGGAGACCGCCGACCAGCGGACCTCATCGCGCCAGACCGCATCGCACTCCACGCAATGATACCTTGCCGTGTCCGGCTTGTGGCTGCCGTCCTCACCTTTGTCCCATTTGACTTGCGCCCACATCAGGACCTGTTCAGCCCCACACTCCGGGCATGGCACCCAGAACCGGCGCTGATCGCTTTCCTCAAACGCCGCCTCGATCCGGCTTGCACCCTTGTTCGTCGGCGTCGAGACCAGCACGATCTTGCGGTTCCAGAACGTCACCGTCCGCTTGCGCGCGAGGTTGACCGGGTCGCCCTCAGCGCCCGCGCTGAACGGATAGCGATCGACCTCGTCACACAGCAGCAGCCGGATTGGCCGGCTTGCCAGACCAGAAGGCGCATTGGCCCCCACGATGGTCAGATGCCCGCCCGGGAACCGCTTGTGCAGGATCTTGTTGTTGCCATCCCGGGATTTTGGATTGGCGATCTTGTCCTGCAGACACGGGGTGTCCCGCGCCATCGGCGAGAAGCGGTCTTTGGACCAGGTTTCCGCATCCCGCTCCGTCGGCATCACCACCATGATCGGTGCCGGGTCCTGGTCGATGTGGTAGCCCACACAGCAGAGTTGGGTTTCGGTCTTGCCCGTCTGGGCAGATGACATAACAACCACCGTCTCGACGCTGGCATCAGAGATCGCGTCCATGATGCCCCGCTGGTATTCTGCGCGGCTGGTGCGCCATTGGCCGGGCTCAGCGCTGGCCTCAGAGCTCAGCCGCCGGTTCTGATCCGCCCAGTCACTGATCGTCAGGTCCGGCGGTGGTTTGAGCACCGCCAGTGCCTTTGCCACCGTCCGTTTCAGGATCGGTGATCCCCTCAGAGTGAGCGCACTCCGCGAGGTCAATGTCAGTCTCGAGTTCAATGTCTGGCTGCGCGAGATCATCTAGCACCTCGCGGATGGCGGCACGGATCAGGTTCCGGGTGTCTCCGACGGTGGGTTGGTCAAAAGCCTGCGGGGCCAGCCGATCCGGCAGCGACAACAGGCGGGTTCTCAGAAGCGCCAGAACAGCAATCCATGCCGCCTCGATCTGGTCGGCAGCAATAAGCGATCGTCGCTTTTGCGCGGCTTCCATCTCGGACAGATCAGCGCGCGCCCGGATGAACCGCGCCCGCTCTGCCATATAGTCGGGCGCGCCCGCCTGGGCCTTTACCGCTTGGTCGCGCAGGTAGCGCACATAGCCGCGCACCGAGCCGATCAGATCGTACTGACCGCGTTCGGCCTTCGGGATCACACCCTCGCGGCTCAGCTGCTGGACACGCCGCTCCGACAGATCAAGCAGCTTGGCAATCACGCCGATGGGCTGGGTGGCGGAGGACATAAAATGACACTGCCTTTTGAATTAAAGCCACGTAATTGCTACGATTATACTGGATAGTGCGCGCCCCTGGAGCGAAGCTTACGTCACCAAAAGGCGCAACCCAGGACGCTTTCAAGATGACCCTGATGAACAGCCCTGCCACAGCAAGCAAAGAGTACGCGGAGTAAACCCCATGGAAACCACAAGCATTCGCCTCCCCATCCGCAACCTGCCAGAACAGTTTGACCGCAGCCGGATCTCCACCATTCTCGACGAGATCGAAATCGCCCTGATGGACAATGGCGGTGTTTACGCAAGCACTTGCGCTGACAGCATGACCATCACCGTCGAGGTACCAACAAACCAACTCGTCGATGCTACCGCCTGCCTAAAAGACCTCCAACTAATCTGACGCCATTGGTTCTCACAAGCCCAGCCTTGCCGTGTGCGGGGCTCGCACCAGTAGAGACGCGCAAGGCGCGCAACACGAACTGGAGAGACCTATGACCGAGATGACCGGCACCCTATACCCACGCCAAACCAAATTGCAGATCATGATCGACATGCTGCAAAGAAGCCAAGGGGCCACAATCGCCGAGATCGCAGCAGTCACCCAATGGCAGCCACATACCGTGCGCGGTGCGCTGTCCGGTGCACTCAAGAAGCGGCATGGCCTTGAGATCACATCACAGGTTGAGGCGGCCCGTGGCCGTATCTATGGCCTGCCATCCGCAGCGCCATTGTTCAAAAGCACAAGGTCTGCCACTCACCTATGTGCAATAACGCCTGCAAGTCCCCGCTGACGCGCTGCAACACCAGTGTGTGGCTTCTCTGTGACTCACGCTCCTTTAAGCATCTCTGTTTCTTGCAGAATCCTGCAGCTTGTTGATTTTAGATGCTGAGGATTCGCCTGTATGAACCCTCAACTGCTCAAAGGGGTGCAGCCTGCACCGCTTAAACTGCCTCAGACTGGGCCAGCCTCGTGCTGGCCCTTTTTTATTTGCCTGCTTTCAGAGCAGCGGTAATTTGGGCACGCGTCATGCCAAACTGCCGTGACAACGCTGCTGGCTTCACCCCAGCTTGGATAGACGATCGGATCAAGCTTATCTGCGATCCGGTCAATTGCGACAGGATCGGATCTGGTGCACTTTTGCTTAGCGGCTGATTTTTCTCTTTTGCTACCGTTAGTCCGCGGCTCTTCATCTCAACAGCCAATGCCTCTGCAAGACGCATAATGTCATGCTCAGGCAATCGCTTTAATGATGCCGCAAGATTATGCGGCAGCACCGTTTTTGGCACCTTGCCTCCATTGGAGGACAGGTCCGGGTTAAGATCCTTTTGACGACTCATACATAGATGTATCGCCCCCCGACGATCTTTTGCCAAGACGCTCAAAAAGGCGTCGAAACAGGTAGCCTCTTGCCAAAGACACTCCGACGAAGGCGATACCAATCGCCAGATGTTCATCCAGCGTGGCCTCGATGCCAAACCATGGAAACACAGCGATCTGGGTAACGACTGCAAGGACATAGC
>JAFMHE010000075.1 GCA_017854675.1 Paracoccaceae bacterium
TCCAATCCAAAATCCACAAACCGGTACCGGTCAGGGCAGGTTCCGGCGCTGGCTTGGGTTGAGAACACGACGAACAAGAGCAAAAGGGCAATCTGGTACATTCTGTTCTCCGCCAACGACATCAGGTCGAGATTACGCAACAGACCGGGAACCACAATACTGGAATGACGATATCGCGCGCACGTTATCTTGCATCAGCCCGGTATAACTCCCGCCACGCCAGATCAATCGCATCCAGCCGCGTGATGTCCATGCCCTTGCCGCTCACATCATAACGCCCGTCCGGCGTGACATAGCCCAGCGCATCTTCCTGCGCCCGCAATGCACGGTACAACTCCCGGTCCAGATCGACCATCGGGCCAACCTCCCGCAGTGCATCCGGCTTGGCGCGCGGTAACAGCAACGACGACGGGTCTTGCGACAGGTTCACACAAGCACATCCCTGCGCCGCCGCAATCACAGCCAGCCGCGCCGATTTTGCGCCCAGATCACGCAGGGTCACATCGTCGCGCAACGGGTCCGCCGTGCCGGTGCCATAAAAATGCGTATCGCCCTGTTTGGGATAAACCATGTCACAGCCCATGAACGCGATCACACTTGGCCGCAGCCGCGCAAGCGCCCAATAAGCCGTCGTATAGGCCATCGTCGCACCCGCATGCACAAATCCACCATAGGCGTTCTGCGCGGGCACGAAATCACCCGCCTCGATCAACTGTTGCTGCGCGCTGGGGTGCGGCGGCATCCTGTCCATGTCGAAATCTTCGGGAAACACCAGCATGTCCCAGTCGGGCCTGACGCGCCACGCATTGTTCATCACGACAATCCGGTCGAACCAGTCTTTGGGCCAGTCCGCCGCCAGCGCGACATTCGGGCCGCTGCCCAAAATCAATACAACCGGACCTGTCACCGCCATGTCACTGCACCCTTCACATCACCTAAGTTCAATGAGTTAGGCCAGCGTACCTGTCTGACAAGTCAGTCCAGCGCTTCACCTTTGGGGCGCCGCGATACCGACATCTTGCTGTCCTCCAGCATCAGCACCTCGCGCTGCGGGAATGGTATGGAAATCCCGTTTTCCTTGAACGTATCCCACAGCGCCAGGTACACATTACCGCGAATGTTGGTCAGCCCGCCGGTCGGGTCTTTAATCCAGAACCGCAGGATATAATCCACCGAACTGTCGCCAAACCCCACGATATGACAAACCGCAGGTCTGGTGGCCAAAACACGGTTCACGCCGGACGCCGCCGCAATCGCCAGTTTGCGCACCACATGCGGATCGTCGCCATAAGCCGTGCCGAAATAGATGTCCAAGCGCACAAAATCATTGGAATGCGACCAGTTCACCACCTGACCCGTGATCAAATCCTCGTTCGGGATCAGGTATTCCTTGCCGTCCCTTGTCACGACCGACGCGTACCGCGCACCCAGCGTCTGTATCCAGCCAAACGTCTCACCAAGTGATATCACGTCACCGGGCTTGATCGACTTGTCGATCAGGATGATCACCCCCGACACAAGGTTCGACACGACCTTTTGCAGACCAAAACCCAGACCCACACCAATCGCACCCGACAGAACCGCCAGACCCGTCAGGTCGATCCCGACCGCCTTAACGCCCAGATAGAACGCAAAACCGTACATCGCCAGTTGAACGCCCTTGACGGCCAACACCTGCATCGACGGGCTGATGTCTTCGTTGCTGCGGATCGTGCTGGCGGTGGCCTGACTGGCCACGCGCGCCACCATGACCAGAAACCCGATCACCACCAACGCAGTGATCAATGTCATCACAGACAGCCGGAATTCGCCGATCTCAAGCGCGACAGTGTCCAGAAACGCCGCCACCTCGTCCGATACATTCAGCAGGTACAGCGTGGCATATATCCACAACGACCACGTCACGACCCGGCGCAAGAACCTGTTGCGCACCAGCCGCGCAGCAAACGCGATCCCGACCCAGACAACCGCCAGCGTTGCGGCGATCCCGATCAGATAGGACCGCGACGGCCACGTGATGTTCTGCATCACCGCATAGACCGCCCACGCCATGACCGCGAACCAGATCAGCCCCAGCCGCCGCCGGAACTGCACAATCGCGCGCAACTGCCATTTCGCCCAGCCTTCGCGCGAGCGGACCCAGTTTTCTAACCAAACCCCGGTCAGCCGGTGCAGCACCCACGCCAGAACGGCCAAACCAAGGACAATCAACACTTGATTCTGCCGCCAGCCGGGGGTGATCACACCGGCCAGAAACGCAGTCGTAGAGGTCCACAAACCCTCGAGGCTCAGTAGAAATTCAGCAAACGGATCAGGTGTTTCTTCCATCGGGGCTCCTTTATCTAAAACGTCGCAGAACCAAACCGGCCGTGCAAGCCCGCCTTCAGAACGCACTTCACTGAATTGTCATATGCATGCCCAAATTTCTCCGCTTTCGCGGATCAAACTAACAATGCAATCGACAAAGGATATCAGCATGCACCGTCTGGCACTTGGCACCTATAACTTTTCATCCCGTGCGCAGGGGTCGTACATGATGCTGCTCGTGGTTATCTCGATCGGCGGTTTGCCGATCTTTGACCCGGCTCAACTGCTTGGCCCTTCATTGCTGATCACGGTACTTGGCCTTGGCGTTGCCCTGTTGCTGTGTCGCCCCCAATGGCAGCCTGATTTTCTGCGCACCCCGTCAGGTTTTCTAAAAGGCATGGCCGCGATGTTTTGTGCCAACATCATCTTCCTTGTTGGTGTCTTTCTGGGCTTCACCGCCATCCTCAACCTCGGGCTTCCCGAACCGTTGTCGCGCAGTGTATCAATGTTGCTGGCCCTGCCGACCGTTGTCCTAACCGGCCTGATGTGGATCACAGCAATGCTGCTGATCAGCAGCAAACCGGCGGGCGGCGCACCAAAGCCAAATCACACCGTTGAGCCCGAACAGCCCCCCGAACCGGTAGCGTCCCCAAGAGACCTGCGCCAATTGCGCCTGTCACGGACGTCCTGACCCGTCAGCGCGCTTGCAGTGATGCAATGGGGGGTGTATTCCCCCCATTATGAAACCAGTCTTCAATATAGGTGATCGCATCCGTCTGGGTGAACGCTTTTATGGCGCGACCTTTGCGGTTCTCGCCCGACTATAACCCTGCGTCTGCGGGGTTTCCCGCTTTTCACAGACCTGCGGTTGTCTGCCGCACAGCAAAATCCACCATCACATTACGGGAGAGGACCACATGTCCCCCAAAACGCTCTATGATAAAATCTGGGATGCCCACCTCGCACACGAGGCCGACGACGGCACCAGCCTTTTGTATATCGACCGCCATCTGGTGCACGAAGTAACGTCACCACAGGCGTTTGAGGGTCTGCGCATGACAGGCCGCACCGTCCGCGCGCCCGATAAAACCATCGCCGTGCCGGATCACAACGTGCCGACCACGCTGGACCGCGCCAATGCCGCGACCATGACCGAAGACAGCCGCATTCAGGTTGAAGCGCTTGATAAGAACGCCAAGGATTTCGGCATTCACTATTACCCCGTGTCTGATGTCCGTCAGGGCATCGTGCACATCGTCGGCCCTGAACAGGGTTGGACCCTGCCCGGCATGACGGTCGTCTGCGGCGATTCGCATACTGCGACGCATGGTGCCTTCGGCGCACTGGCCCACGGCATCGGCACCTCCGAGGTTGAGCACGTTCTGGCCACACAAACGCTGATCCAGAAGAAATCCAAGAACATGAAGGTCGAGATCACCGGAAAACTTGCCCCCGGTGTCACGGCCAAGGACATCACCCTGTCCGTCATCGGCGTTACCGGCACCGCTGGCGGCACCGGCTACGTGATTGAATATTGCGGCGAAGCGATCCGCGATCTGTCCATGGAAGGGCGCATGACCGTCTGCAACATGGCGATTGAGGGCGGCGCGCGCGCTGGCCTGATCGCACCTGACGAAAAGACCTATGAATACTGCATGGGCCGCCCCCACGCGCCGAAAGGTGCCCAGTGGGAAGCAGCGATGGAATGGTGGAAAACCCTCTACTCCGACGACGATGCGGCGTGGGACAAGGTCATCACCCTCAAGGGCGAAGACATTGCACCCGTCGTGACATGGGGCACCTCGCCCGAGGACGTTCTGCCGATCACCGCAAACGTACCTGCCGCGTCTGATTTCACCGGCGGCAAAATCGGCGCGGCCCAGCGCTCGCTTGATTACATGGGTCTGACCGCTGGCACGCCTTTGTCAGAGGTCGAGATTGACACAGTCTTTATCGGTTCCTGCACCAACGGCCGCATCGAAGACCTGCGCGCCGCTGCTGCAATCCTGAAGGGCAAAAAGAAAAAGGACGGCATCCGCGCGATGGTCGTCCCCGGCTCCGGACTGGTCCGTGCGCAAGCCGAGGAAGAAGGCCTTGCCGACATCTTTATCGATGCCGGTTTCGAATGGCGTCTGGCGGGATGTTCCATGTGTCTGGCAATGAACCCCGATCAACTTGCGCCGGGCGAACGCTGTGCTGCGACCTCCAACCGCAACTTTGAAGGCCGTCAGGGCCGCGGCGGACGCACGCACCTGATGTCACCTGCAATGGCGGCCGCGGCTGCGATCACCGGCAAGCTAACAGATGTGCGGGAGATGATGTGATGCCTTCCTCATTCGATCCAAGACCTGAGCCGGATGAGGAATACCCGTCTGCACGCGCGGTGTACGCCCTGTGTACGCTGTGTGACATTTAACCAAATCTTAGCACCACAACATCTGGTGCCCCGAATTTAGGAGTTCAATCCATGAACAAATTCGACAAACTCACCGGGATCGCGGCCCCTATGCCGCTGATCAACATCGACACCGATATGATCATCCCCAAGCAATTTCTAAAAACCATCAAGCGTTCCGGCCTTGGCGTGAACCTGTTTGACGAAATGCGCTATGATGATGACCGCAATGAAATCCCTGATTTCGTGCTGAACAAACCGCAGTACCGCGAAGCCCAGATCATCGTTGCCGGCGATAACTTTGGTTGTGGCTCATCCCGCGAACACGCCCCGTGGGCCATCGCGGACTTCGGCATTACATGTGTGATCGCACCCAGCTACGCAGATATTTTCTATAATAACTGCTTTAAAAACGGTATCTTGCCGATTGCCCTGCCCCAAGAACAGATCGACGTGTTGATGAAGGACGCCGAAAAAGGCGCCAACGCCCGCATGACCATCGACCTTGAGGCACAGACCGTCACGACGTCAGACGGCGAGGTCTTCAATTTCGAGGTGGATGCGTTCAAGAAACATTGCCTGATGAATGGCCTCGACGACATCGGCCTGACCATGGAAAAAGTCGCCTCAATTGACACATTCGAGGCCGCAGCCGCGCAAAGCCGTCCTTGGGTCTAAGCGCCAAATTCAGCCTGTTATCCCGTTAGAACACATGTTGTGGGCGCCCCAGTGGCGCCCACAACATGTTGAAAATGCCTAATTCTTGCCCTCAAAATGATGCAAGAACGCACCACCCCTTCCCCCAAAATGCCCCACCTATGAAGTGTTGTTAACCAACAGACTTGAGCACTAAGGCGAAAGAAGGCAAGAATTGGGCAAGAATGAGGCAGGCCCCTTTTTAACCTTGGGGCAACAAGTTGGAACAAGTGCGCGGCACCGTATCGCGTCTGGCCAGTTTGGAAGGGTAAACGAGTGATTGGACGGATGTCAGCCGCAGCTTTGCGCGGCCTTTTTGTGGCTTTGCTGATCGCAACGCCGCCTCTGATGCTTCCGGGCATCATCTCTGATTCCAGTCAGATCACTGTGCTTGTGGCCATCATCGCGTTCATGATGATCTTTATCGAATACAGTTCCACCTCGCCCAGCTTTATCGAATTTCGCGACGCACCCCCGTTCAACCGGCTGCGGTTCATTGCCCTGCTGTTGATGGTTTTTGGCCTCAGCGCGATGGTGCACGAACAATCCAACCCAAGCGCGCTGACCGGTGCTGTCAACAATCTGGGCCGCATCATCGGGCATACGCTTGATTTTCCATATTCACCGGTACGGCTTGCCATCTTGATGCTGCCACAGAACAGCGATGCGCAAATGGTCGAAACGCTGCGGGTCGGCGCAGGGCTAACCTATTTTATCTCTATCGTGACAATCGCCTTATTCCTTATCGCTGTGCGCTTTCTCAGCTGGCCGGCGCGGTCAGGTGCATTCAACGTTTGGGTGAACTTGCCA
This sequence comes from Paracoccaceae bacterium, assembly GCA_017854675.1. Lineage (GTDB taxonomy): Bacteria > Pseudomonadota > Alphaproteobacteria > Rhodobacterales > Rhodobacteraceae > Sulfitobacter. The sequence goes on from JAFMHE010000075.1 coordinate 6,209, forward strand.
CTTTTCGATCCAACCTCTGGTGGTGACGTGCTATACAGGCTGCAACGCGATGCCCGTATCAATATTACACTCGGGTTCCTGCTGCCGTTCGTGATCCCCGCTGTGATCAAACTGGCTGCGCCCATCATGGACCCTGTCACGCTGGACAATCCGCAAACTCTGATCTGGACGCTAAGTGCATGGGCCTTCTTGCCAACCAGTATGATCATGCGCGGCATTGCCATGAGCAAGGTTGCCAGCATGATCTCGGACAAGCGCCGCCGCACCTACGCCAGCGAAGAAACCGATTTTCAGGCTGCCTGACCGCACTTCTTATCCTGCTTGCATGTGCCACGGCCCTGAACGCCGAAACCCTGCGCGTTGCCACCTTCAACACCGAACTTTCCCGCAAAGGCCCCGGCCTGTTGTTGCGCGATATCCTGCGCGGCAAGGATCCGCAGATCGCTGCCGTTCTGGATACCCTCGTTCAGGCAAATGCTGACGTACTGGCTCTGCAAGGCTTTGATTACGATCTGGAAAACGCAGCGCTTCACGCATTTGCAGATGCCGCCCGTGCGCAAGGGCTGGATTACCCTTACATCTTTGCCGCACCGCCCAATGCGGGTTTGCAAACATCGCTTGATCTGAACGGGGATGGTAAGGTCGGCGGCCCCCGCGATGCCATGGGATATGGCCGTTATTACGGGCAGGGCAGTATGGCACTGCTGTCGCGCTATCCAATTGATGTTGCCGGTGTTGTTGATTTCACCGCGTTCCTGTGGCGCGACTTGCCGGGTGCCTTGCTGCCGCAAACCGATGCGGGTCCATTTCCCAGCTCAGAGGCGCAACAGATCCAGCGCCTTGCCTCGCATGGGGCGTGGGTGGTTCCGATCCTGCACCCTCAAATGGGCACTATCACGGTAATGACGTACCACACGACACCCCCCGTCTTTGACGGACCCGAGGACAGCAATGGCCGCCGCAACCATGATGAAACACGGTTCTGGTCATTGTACCTGCAAGGCGCATTCGGCACACGCCCGAACGCCCGGTTTGTGCTGATGGGCGACGCCAACCTTGACCCCGAACGTGGCGATGGCCTGCGCACAGCGATGCAAACATTGCTGTCCGATCCTGCGTTGCAAGACCCGCTGCCTGGGCGACCAACAGTCAACTTTGCCCAAACCGGCCCGCTGCGCGTCGATTATGTCCTGCCTTCAGCGGATTGGGCCGTCATTGACGCCAATGTCATACCCCCCAACCCCGACGCAAGCCGTCATTCGCTGGTCTGGGTGGACCTGAAACCCTAGCCGTTCTTGACCACCGCGCGCCCGCGCGGTACGCCCCGATCAACATATTTTACTCAGGAGCGCAGCATGGCCAACCCAACCCTTCTTATCCTTGCCGGTGACGGCATCGGCCCCGAGGTTATGGGCCAAGTGACCCGCATCATCGACTGGTTCGGTGCAAAGCGCGATCTGCCCTTTGACGTGGAACACGATCTGGTCGGCGGCGCGGCGTACGACAAACACGGCACGCCGCTGCACGACGACACGATGGCCCGCGCATTGGAAGTGGACGCTGTTCTGTTGGGTGCTGTCGGTGGTCCAAAATACGACGATCTGGATTTCTCGGTAAAGCCAGAGCGCGGCCTGCTGCGCCTGCGCAAAGAGATGGACCTGTTCTCAAACCTGCGCCCGGCGCAGTGCTTTGACGCGCTGGCAGATTTCTCTTCGCTCAAGCGCGAATTGGTCGCGGGTCTCGACATCATGATCGTGCGCGAATTGACGTCCGGTGTGTACTTTGGTGAACCACGCGGCATCTTTGAAGAAGGCAACGAGCGGGTTGGCATCAACACCCAGCGCTATACCGAGTCCGAGATTGACCGCGTTGCACGGTCTGCATTCGAATTGGCCCGCCGCCGTGGCAACAAGGTCTGTTCGATGGAAAAAGCCAACGTCATGGAATCAGGCATCCTGTGGCGTGAAGTCGTGCAAAAAGTCCACGACGAGGATTACCCCGATGTCGAGTTGAGCCACATGTACGCAGACAACGGCGCGATGCAGTTGGTGCGCGCACCCAAGCAGTTCGACGTCATCGTCACCGACAATCTCTTTGGCGATATCCTATCCGATTGCGCCGCGATGCTGACCGGCTCGCTTGGCATGCTGCCCTCTGCCTCCTTGGGCGCACCAAACGCCGAAGGTCGTCCAAAGGCACTGTACGAGCCCGTACACGGTTCCGCCCCAGACATCACCGGCAAAGGCTTGGCAAACCCGATCGCCTGTATCCTCAGCTTTGCCATGGCGCTGCGCTATTCCTTTGACCAAGGCGACGAAGCGACGCGCCTTGAAAAAGCGATTGAAAAAGTTCTGGCCGATGGCGCACGCACGGCTGATCTGATGGGCCCCGAAGGGGGCACGCCGATTTCGACCACTCAAATGGGTGACGCGATTTTGGCCGCACTCGACGCCAGCCTCTAAGCCTTGATTGCCCCCGACCCCGAAAACAGGTCGGGGGCATCGATACCCCAAAGATCAGGCAGACAGCATGAGCCAGACAAACAACATTGCTGAACCGTCTGCCGCCCTTGGTTCTACCTTGCGCGGGATGATTTTGGGGCTGGTCGCCTTTGGTGTCTATGCGACCCATGATGCCGCGATCAAACAGCTGGGGGAAACATACTCTCCGGTGCAAATCGTTTTCTTTGTCGTTCTGCTTAGCTTTCCTGTCGTGACGCTGATGCTGATCAGTGACAAGACTGCCGCGAATTTGCGGCCCAAATCACCTTTTCTGACGCTGGTGCGCACAATTGCCGTTGTTGTCGGCGGGTTCAGCGCATTTTACGCCTTTTCCGTCCTGCCCTTGGCCGAAACCTATGCGATCCTGTTCGCCGCCCCGATCCTGATCACGATCCTGTCCGTCCCGATACTGGGTGAAGTCGTGCGTGCACACCGTTGGGTCGCCGTGGTCGTCGGGATGCTGGGCGTGCTGGTCGTACTGCGCCCCGGCACTGCGGATCTGGGCATTGGCCATCTGGCCGCCTTCATCTCAGCCTTTGGCACCGCGCTGACATCGGTCGTGATGCGCAAGATCGGAGGTCAGGAACGTCGCGAGGTGCTGCTGCTGTATCCACTGTTGGCGAATTTCGTGGTGATGCTGTGCCTGTTGCCCTTCGTCTATGTCCCCATGCCGATTGAGGATTTGGGGCTGGTGCTGGCGGTATCTGTGCTGGCAGTCCTTGCGATGACCCTGATGATCCGCGCCTATACCCTTGCCGATGCAGCACTGGTCGCACCGATGCAATACAGCCAGATCATCTGGGCCGCGCTGTTTGGCTGGCTGTTTTTTGATGAGACGACGGACCTGATGACATTCCTTGGTGCGGGGATCATCATCACCAGCGGCATCTATATTGTCGTACGTGAAACTGGCGGTGCGGTATCGCTGAACAAACCCGTGCTGCGCGCCCTCAGCCGCCGCCCCGAAATGGGCGGCCTGCCCCGCATCAGTGTCGCCAGTCCCGAGACCCAACAGACCGTTGAGGATGCCAGCGATTAGTGCCAGTGTCCCCGCAAACCACACCGGAAGCCTGATATGACACACTCGATCCAAGCCGAAGTGCTGCTCCCCACTCAAGAGCTGCGCGATGACCTGCCCTTCTATACCAAAACGCTTGGCCTGCGGCTGGACAGTATCTTTCCCGCAGATGATCCATCGGTGGCCAGCTTTTCCGGTCACGGCCTGCGCATCCGCATCGAAAAGGGTGCCGACGTGCCCCCCGGAAAAATCCGCATCCTGACCGATGATCCTGACGATTTTGCGGAGGGGGCCCGCGCGTTGGTGGCACCCAACGGCACACGGATCGAAATCGCCCCACTGTCGCCAACGGTCGATCAACCCCAGACACAGCACGAATTCGCCGTGCGCCGCCTGCGTGACGAGGCCCCTTGGGTCATTGGCCGCGCGGGCATGCACTACCGTGATCTGATCCCCTCGAGGCTTGGCGGGTCGATCATCGCCAGCCACATCCGCATCCCCGATGGGGGGCCTGTGCCGGACATGGTGCATTACCACACGGTTGGGTTCCAGCTGATCTTTTGCTACCGCGGCTGGGTCGATGTCCTGTACGAAGACCAAGGCGACCTGATCCGCCTGCACGCGGGCGACTGCGTCACCCAACCCCCTGGCATCCGCCACCGCGTGGTTGAGGCTTCGCCCAACATCGAGGTGATCGAAATCGGCGTGCCTGCCGAACATGTCACCACCATCGACCACGAAATGACCCTGCCCAACGGCAAAGGCGACCCAACGCGCGAATGGGACGGCCAGCGTTTTGTGCACCACCTGAAAGACGGGGCAGTCTGGCAGCCGTTCCGCATCCCCGGCTTTCACGCGCGCGACACAGGCATCAGCGATGGCACCCGAGGGGTTGCAGGCATTCAGGTTGTGCGCGTTGACGCAGGCACCCCGCCGCCCAGCAAACACGACGCTGACATCCATTTCACCTTTGTCATGGAAGGGTCGATGACCCTGACTGCCGAAGGCCAAGACCCCCGTGATCTGCAGTCCGGCGACGCATTTGTCATCCCGCCGGGAATGGTCGCGCAATACACAGACTGCTCGCCTGATCTTGAACTGCTCGAGGCAGGATTGCGGGGCGATTTCAAGACAGTGCTGCTGGCCTAGCGCAGAAGCGCCGCAACGTATTGGACTGCGCGCTTGGCCTGATAGGCTACGTTGAACGATCTGACTTGGCTCAACGACCAAGGCTTGCTAAAAATTATCGGTGATATCCCCACGGCCGAGGCAAATTAGCTCCTGCTTGCCACGACGGGAAACTGTCCGCGTCATCACATTGCTTGCAAGATGCAGTTCCTGCGCTTAAAGGGGGCCGGTCTTCGATCCCCGCAGGCCAAGTCGCCGCACCCTTGCAAAAAACGGTTAATATATGACACGCACACATCTTCCTGGCATCCTTGCCATGGCTGCCATCGTTGTGGCTTCGAACATTCTGGTCCAGTTTCTCTACGGGCAATGGCTCACTTGGGGCGCTTTCACTTACCCATTTGCCTTCCTCGTCACAGATGTAATGAACCGCGTCTACGGTCAGGCCGCCGCCCGCCGTGTGGTTCTCGCAGGCTTCGGCGTCGGCCTTATCTGCTCGCTTGTCGGCACGCAGATCATGGGTGAATTCGGCCCTCTCGTTACCATCCGCATCGCGATCGGCTCAGGTCTCGCCTTCTTGGTCGCCCAATCGCTGGATGTCGCGATTTTCTCGGCGCTCCGGCAGGGAAAATGGTGGCGTGCGCCATTGGCCAGCACCTTGATCGGCAGCACAGTCGACACGGTTTTATTCTTCTCGATCGCCTTCTCTAGCTCCCTGTCCTTTATTCACCTTGGTACAGACGTTTCCTGGGCGTCCGAAACCCTGCCGCTTCTGGGCATTGGCCCCATGGCCCCACTTTGGGTTTCCCTCGCAGTCGCGGATTGGTCGGTAAAGCTTGGCCTTGCCTTGATTGCACTGGTTCCCTTTCGCATGATCACAGCACGCCTGCTCAAGAATACCTGAAATGTGTCCCTCGACTTCTCTGGCTTGAAAATATCCCAGGGAGTTTGAGGGACAGCGTCCCTCATCCGCAAAATAGATTGAATGCGGCTTTGCCGCTCAATTCAGCAGCCAGCTTGTTACATACAATTTTTTGTAATCAGGCGCAGAAACTGTTTTGATATTCAGTTTGATTATGCAACGCTTCCCGTGAGTTCAACAAATGTAAAGGAGGTGATCCAGTGTCAAGAACGGTATTGGAGCGAGGTGTCGGAACAGCTTGGGAGGATTCCCGCTAGGGCAGCCCTTGGCGGTTGAAGAAACCCGGGTGGATCGCTGATCTAACCGATCCCACCTCCGTAAACCATTCGATTGGGCCGCTCCTTTGCTGGGGCGGCCCTCTTCGCATCTCCCCTTCACCTCGGGCCCCAGCAATGCGATAGTCCGGCCAAGGGGTAAACGATGCTGCACATTTCCAACGACATTGCCATTCAGGATTGGGAACTGACAGAGACGTTCATGCGCGCCTCTGGCCCCGGCGGTCAGAATGTTAACAAGGTCTCCAGCGCGGTCGAACTGCGGTTCGAGGCGGCCACCTCGCCCTCTCTGAGCGCTCCGGTCAAAACACGTCTGCGCAGACTGGCGGGGCGTCGCTGGACCACCGAAGGTGCCCTGGTGATCCAATGTGACGAAACCCGCAGCCAGGCCCGCAACCGTGAGATTGCGCGCAACAGGCTAAAGGATTTGATCATATCCGCCCTCACACCGCCCAAACGTCGGATTCCCACACGGCCGACTTTGGGATCGAAAAAGCGCCGCCTCAAAGAAAAGAAGGTGCGCGGGGAGGTCAAGAACCTACGTGGCAAGGTTGACCCCAATACATAGGGCAACATCGTCACGAACAGCATTTTTCAATGGTCAAAACCACCCGCTCTGTTAGCCTGATGCAGGCGGGAAATGCCCCGCAAGGGTACGCAAATCTATGCCGATGAATAAAACGACCCTCGCGATTATCTTTTCGCTGATCGCCTTGTTGCTGTTTGATATGATGGGTTTGATCATCAAGCATCTGTCCCCGCATTACGGTGCCGCCGAACTGTCTGCCTATCGCAACATCGCAGGCTTGATCCCTGCTGGCATTGCCCTGTGGTGGTCACCGGAATGGCACATAAACGGGCGCAAATTGAAAATCCGCCAGTGGCAGTTTGCGCTTATGCGCGGGTTTATTCTGACCTTCGCGCAGTTTTTCTTTTACCTGTCCCTTGGTCTGCTGACCTTTGCCACCGCATCAACCATTACCTATGCCAATGCCCCGATCATGGTTGCTTTGGCCGTGCTGCTGCTTGGCGAAAAGGTTGGCGTGCTACGGTGGGGTGCCGTTCTGATGGGCTTTGTCGGTGTGATAATGGTCGTTGGGCCGGGGCGGGATTCCTTCCAGCCTGCGGCGCTCTTACCGCTGGCGGCTGCTGCGTGTTACGCCCTTGTCGCCGTCACTACCCGGATGATGGACGATGATGTGCCCAGCGCGTTGATAAATCTTTATTCATCCGGGTTTGCGGCGGCAGGGTCTCTTTGTCTTGCCTTTTTCACCGTGGGTTTCAGCCCGCTCCGAGAGGCCACGGACATCTTCTGGATTGCCGCTATGGGCGGGTTCGGCGGTACGGCAGTCCTGTTTCTAGTCATATCCTACCGCATGACCGAACAAAGCAATCTTGCCCCGTTCAGCTACTTCGGTATCCCCTTTGCCTTTGGGCTTGGGTGGCTTTTCTACGGCGAAGCGCCGTGGTCCGAACTTTTCCCGGGCGCGTTACTGATTGTTGCAGGCGGCCTTTTGATCGTCTGGAGAGAACGTCGCCAGCGTGTAAAAGACGCAAAGATCGCCGCTTAGACGATCACCTTTTGAGCCGTTTGATCCCCGACATCAAAGACACGTTTATAGCGGTCGATCTCGCTTTGAGGGCCCATAGCCTTGTTGGGATTGTCTGAAAGTTTAACGGTTGGACGGCCGTTTGCCGCCACGGCTTTGCACACAAGGCTGAACGGGGCCAGCGCATCGTCGGGGGTCAAGCCGCGGAAATCATTCGTCAGCAATGTGCCCCAACCAAAGGAAGCTGTCACTTTGCCTGCAAACTGACGGTGCAATTCTTTGATCTTGGCCACGTCCAAACCGTCGCTAAAGATTAACCGCTTTGTGCTGGGATCTTCGCCGCGCGATGTCCACCAATCGATTGCGATCTGGGCAGCCGTCGCAGGGTCACCACTGTCAATCCGGATGCCTGTCCAACTTGCCAGCCAGTCAGGCGCATTGTCCAAAAAGCCTTGTGTGCCATAGGTATCAGGCAGAATGATCCTAAGATTTCCATCGTGTTCATCCTGCCAATCTTGCAAAACATCATAGGGGGCCTGCGCAAGTGCGGCATCATCTTCGGCCAAAGCAGCATAAACCATAGGCAGCTCATGGGCATTCGTGCCAATCGCCTCGACTTCGCGGTCCATGGCGATCTTGCAATTTGACGTCCCGGTAAAGGCGCTCCCCAGCCCTTCTTGCATGGCCTGCACGCACCAGTCTTGCCACAAGAACGAATGGCGCCGCCGCGTGCCGAAATCTGCGATTGAAAGGTTTTGAATCTCACGTAGCTCTTCGATTTTTTCCCAAACTCTCGTCATGCCACGGGCATAAAGCACTTGCAGTTCGAACTTGCCCATCCGATCAAGCACGGCGCGGCCACGCAGTTCCATCAACACGGCCAGCGCTGGAATTTCCCAAAGCATCACCTCGGGCCACGACCCTTCAAACGTCAGTTCGTATTGGTCGCCAACGCGTTCCAGATGATAGGGCGGCAGGCGCAGGCCTTCAAACCACTCCATGAAATCGGGGCGGAACATCTGGCGCTTGCCATAAAAGGTGTTGCCGCGCAGCCAAGTGCTTTCTCCACGGCTCAGGCTAAGCGAGCGGATATGGTCCAGTTGCTCGCGCAATTCGCCTTCGTCGATCAGGTCGGCCAGCGGGATATGTTTGGATCGGTTGATCAGGCTGAAGGTGACTTGGGTTTCCGGCTTGTTGCGGAAAACCGACTGGCACATCAACAGCTTATAAAAATCCGTGTCGATCAACGACCGCACGATCGGATCGATCTTCCATTTGTGGTTCCAGACACGTGCGGCGATATCAACCATTGGGGACCCCTTTGCGAATAACCCGCTTTTGACAAAGATACAGGTCTGGTGACAAGGGGAAAGGCATGGGCATGAAAACCCGCCTTTTCCAAAGGTCTGTCATGTTAATGCCACGCCGGCACCCGTCATCGCCTCAATTGCTGCGTCCAGTGACCCGTTCAGATCTATAGCGCGACATAGATCGCGGCGCACATCGACCTGGAACCCCAGTCTGGCGGCATCAACGGCAGAATAGTTGACGCAAAAATCAAGGGCGAGGCCAACCATCGTCAGTTGCGTAATTTCCCGCGTGCGCAGATAACCATAAAGG
>JAFMHE010000303.1 GCA_017854675.1 Paracoccaceae bacterium
CTCGCAAGCGAAGCGAGAACCGAGGTATTCGCAAGGGGGCTTTCACGGTCGCTTGATGATTTGTCGCGCCTCAAATACGTGCCTTCCGTCTCGGGCGCATTGATTGGACGCGCCTTGTTCGACGGTAGTATTGAACTTGAAGCAGCGCTCGACGTTGCCAAACCCGAACTTGAACAGCGCGCTCGGTTCACTTGACCCGAACTCTATATTTGGAAAAAATGCGATGCGCACATTTTCCGCATTCTCCTCTGATAGACCTCGTTTGTCAGGCTACTTACAAATTTCACTTATCAACATGTTGGGAAATTCCATTAAAATCAGCTTCTTTGAGTACAATATGAACGAATTAGATCGCCAGACTCGCGCTGTGGTCGACGCAAGAAATAATTTGATCCAACAGCAGTCGCGCCATTCGGCTGGCAACATAGAGCCGAGATCAGCGCCCAGAACGCCTTTTGTTGAAGAATATGATTGCTCTTCGAAAAAGCCCTAGCCCCCAATCTCACAACCATCTCGAAAACTTGAACACAATGAACAACACAATGCCGCCCACCACCGATCCGGCTGTCAGCAGCCAGAACGCCATGGAGGTTTCGGTGCCGGGCATGCCCGCGACGTTCACCCCGAACAAACCGGTCAGAAATCCCAGCGGCAGAAAGATCGCAGCAACCACCGACAGGACGTAACTGTTGCGGCTTAGCGCGTGGGTGCGCTCTGCGTCGATGTGCTCTTGCAGGGCGGCAAGCCGGTCGCGGGTCGCGTCCAGCTCTTCCACGATGCGGCGCGTTTTGTTGCTGGTCTCGCGCAGCAGCGCCAGTTCTTCGGGTGACAGGATCCAACCCTCCAGCGCGATCAATGCCGCGATGGCCTCACGTTGCGGATTGATGAACCGGCGCATCTTGATCACCGCCTGCCTAAGCGCGCCAAGCTGCCCAACCGGCAAGGTGCCCCCGTCCAGCACGGTTTCCTCCAGCGCGTCTGTCTGCTCCTCCAGATCAAGCGATACCGTCTCGATCCGGCTGGTGAGGCCGTAGGTTACCTCTGCCAGAAACCGCCCGGCTGTGGCGGGGGCAGCACCATTTAGGGCCGCCTCGCGTATCGCATCCACCGCCCAGACCTTACGCCGCCGTGCGGTGATAATCGCATCCTTGGTGACCCACATCCGCAAGGATACCATGTCCTCGGGGTCCGAGCCGGGGTTCAGGTTCACCCCTCTGAGGTTCAGGAGCAGCCCCTCTTCATGACGCTCGCAGCGGGGCCGCGTTTCGCTTTGCCACAGCGCACGTGCGGCAATGCCGGGCAGCATCTCGCGCGCCCACAGCTTTTGATCGGCATCATTCAGGTCCAGATGGATCCAGCGATAGCCACTCGAGGGGGCAAGGTCGGGCCAGCCCTCAGCCACGGGGACAACAGAAGTGCCTTCGATATCAAAGGCGGCAAGGGGTGTGATCGACTTGTTTTCCATGTGACAAACCTACGGTCAAATCATGAGGGTGCGCCAGAAAACAAAGACGCGGCTCCCCAGAAACACGAAAAGGAGGATGGGTTTCCCCATCCTCCGACATATCAGGCCTCAGACGGTACGAGGGTAACCCGCCCGAGAGCCTTCTATGGTACGTTCCGTTTCGCTTAGAAGCCGACCACCAAAGACAAACCGATCTTGTTGTCTGTGGATTTCAGGCCCGCGGCTGGGTCTGTGTTGTAATCTGTGCGGTAGCTGATCCGTGTGGACAGCGCGTCTGACATCTTGAAGTTCACGCCAGCATCGTTGGAGATGATGGTGTTCACATCAGAGCCAAGCACGTCTGTGTCCATTGTGAACGACATGGTCTCGTTGATCGCATAATAGTAGCGTGAAGAGGCGATAAAGCCGACTTCGGTCTCGGAGTTACCGGTGATGTCCTCAAAGTAACGCACGCCGGGGCCGCCTTGGACACGCCATGTGTGGTTGTCTTTGCTGATCACGCGGTAGCCGGGACCAAAGCCCAGGAAAGCATCGGTTGTGTCGCCGTCAATCGCATTGCCTGCTGAGTCGGTCAGATAACCGTCATACTGGAAACGCGCCACACCGAAGGCATAGACCTCAGGGGTGAAATAGCGGCTGCCCTCATAGGTGCCAAAGAACTTCTCTTCGGATTTGATGCTGTTGCTCTCGCCGTATTCAACGGCAACGCCGATCAGGTGGCTCCAGTCGCCAACACCGTAAGTCACACGGCCCGCAGCGGACAATTCGCCTGTGTCTGTGTTACCGGATGTACCGGAGGCAGACAGCGCGAAAGAGCCACGCCAGCCTTGTGCCACGCCATTGGGGCCAAAGCGGTCGGCGTCATCGCCACGGTTCAGGTCTTCGTTCACGTCATCGGTGATGTCGTCAATGTCGTCATTCAGCTGCTCGATACCGGTGATTGCGGTTTGCGCGAATACGGGGGCAGCAACAGACAAAGCCAGTGCAGATACAGTGGCCAGTTTCAAAAATGTGTTCATGGGTCATTCCTTCCAAACAGGGTGACCGTCGTCGGCATGATTGCCTGAGATCGGGAGCATCTCTGCTTGAGTTCGGTATAAGGAATGCGTTGTAGTGAGTGAAATTCGAATAAATCATGTATGAAACGAGTATTATGAATTTGTAAGTGGTGATCCGCTACCAGTGCCCTGCCCGTCCATCGGTTCCAGCCGCTCTACCAGAGTTTCCTGTTCTTTTTCAGCCTCTTGAATGACACCAGCCAATGTGGCCCGCGCCACCCCCGCAATTTCCGGGTCCAGATCATCGCGGTAAATCACCCACGCGGGATAGGCAAAGCGTGGCGCCTCTGCCACAACATGCAGTTTTCCTGCATCCAGATACCGCCTGACCGCGCGCGCAGGCAGATAGGCCGCCGCCCGCCGGTTGACGATATAATCCATCGCCAGCGCCCCCAGCGCCATGGAACGCCCGGAATCAGTCAGATGCGGCAGGGCAATCGTCAGCGCATGGGTAAACTCCGGCCCCCAATCCACCGCCACATATTCCCCCTGCAGATCAAGCGTGGCACCGGGGTAGGACGCGACCAGGATCAGCTCATCATCAAGTGCCGGCTCCACCACCAGACCCGGGCGCAGTTGCGGCGTATATAGGAGGGCGGCGTGGATCACCCCTTCGACCAGAAACCGGGTGATGCGGTCCGGCATGCCCAGTTCGGCATGCACGCTCAGTTCCGGCATGCGCGCCTGCATCGCATCAAGCCAGCGAAACCCCAGACGCGGCCACAGCGAATATTGCGCCCCGATGCTGATCGCCTTTGAATAGCCTTCGGGAATGGCAATCTGCTGGCGCGCCTCCTCCCACAGCTTCAACAGGCTCAGCGCATAATGCTCAAACTGCACCCCCGCAGGCGTCAATATCGCCCCCGCCTTGGAGCGGGTGAACAAGGGATGCCCCAGACTGTCCTCCAGCCGCTGGATGCGCAGGCTGACGGCGGATTGCGTGACAAAGAGCCGGTCGCACGCCGCCACAAAGGAGCCGGTGTTGGCAAC
>JAFMHE010000304.1 GCA_017854675.1 Paracoccaceae bacterium
ACGCGTTTAAGCACGTTGCGCGGGCTGAACGGCACTGCAACGCCGTTGCGGTCGTATGCGTCGTGGATGACCTGCAAAGTCCAGTCGCCGGTCCAAGGGGCTGCGGTGGCCGTGCTCATATCGGGCTTCAGGATCATGTCCTTTTCGATAAAGCCTTCATCACCTGCGGCCTCACCCCAATCGCCGGTGATGGTCTGGTAGAAAATACTGTCGGGCAGGTGAAATGACGTTTGCTTGGCAAACTTCGATGCAGGCACCGCCTTGCCACGCGCAATGCCCGGCAGATCGGAAATGATGCATTCCACCTCGTCAAGGCGTCTGCCCTCAAGGTACGCTTGTGCCGCCAGCGGCAATCCTTTGATCAAATCGGCCATCAGGCCCTCGCTTTCTTGAAGAACGCTCTCATTTGTGCGGCAATTGTTTCTTGATCCAGCGGCGCGCCAAGGCGTTTGGTCGCGGTCTCTAGCAGGTCGTCAGGCACGACCCCCTTGCCACGGTGGGTGATCAGACATTCGATAAAGTCGTCGCCATATTCGGGATGCGGCTGAATGCTCCACATGCGGTCATCATAGAGCAGAGCCGCATTGGCGCAAAAGTCCGTTTCGCCAATGACTTTGGCAGTGGCGGGTTTTTCCACCACCTGATCCTGATGCCACGCGTTGATCGCATAGGTTTGGCCGCCCATACGGTAATCGACCTGACCCACAGACCAGCCACCTTTGAATTTCTCAACCTTGCCGCCCATGGCTTGCGCAATGATCTGATGGCCAAAGCACACGCCAATCACAGGCACATTTGCTGCATAACTGTCGCGGATGAATTGTTCCAACGGGGGGATCCACGGGTGCGGCTCATAGGCGCCATGTTTGGATCCGGTGATCAACCATCCTTCTGCATCATGCACGCTTGCGGGCATTTCGCCATCCACCACGGACCATGCCTGATAAGTGAACCCGTCGTCCCCCAGCAGGCGTTGAAAATAGCCGTCATAAAGGCCGCCTTGGGACATTTCCTCAGGGGGATGACCGGTGATCAGAATGCCGATTTTCATGGGTTTTCCTTATACGGTATCGAGGTAGATTTCGACCTGCTCTTTGGGCGTCAGTTCGTCCATGTAATGCAGTTCCTGACGCTTGGTGGACACGAAATTGCGCACCAGTTCGGGGGCGAAAATCCGCGCGATTGCGGGGTCTTTCTCAAACAGATCAATCGCGGTTTTCCAGTCTGTCGGGATCTGGGGCAGGTCGGCCGCATAGGCATTGCCGGTAATCGGGGCAGGCGGCAACACGCCGTCTTCGATGCCGTTGATCGCCGCACCCAAAACGGCCGCCAGCATCAGATAGGGGTTCACATCGCCACCTGAAACGCGGTGCTCGATCCGGCGGGCCTTGTGGCTGCCGGATGGAATTCGGATCGACGCGGTGCGGTTCTCGTAAGCCCAGCTGACGCCCGTGGGTGCGTGACTGCCGGGCACCATCCGGTCAAAACTGTTGGCGTGGGGCGCGAATACCAGCGCGGATCCTGCCATTGCATTCAGGCAACCCGCCACGGCATGTCGCATCATGTCGGTTCCTTCGTCGCCGCCATTGTCAAACACGTTGTCGCCGTTTCCATCCAAGACCGAAAAATGCGTGTGCAGGCCGGAACCGGGATAATCCTCGTAAGGTTTCGCCATAAAGCTGGCCGCAAAGCCGTGTTTGCGCGCCATCCCTTTGACCAGCATTTTGAAAAGCCATGCGTCGTCTGCGGCGCGCAGGGCGTCGTCGCAGTGCATCAGGTTAATCTCGAACTGGCCCAGACCCGCTTCGGAAATTGCGGTATCGGCGGGGATGTCCATCTCTTCGCAGGCGTCATAGAGGTCGGTAAAGAACGCATCGAACTGGTCCAGCGCACGGATCGACAGGGTCTCAGCCGCTTTGCGGCGTTTGCCAGAGCGTGGAGAGATCGGGATTTGCAAGTTGCGGCCCGAATCGTCGATCAAAAAGAACTCCAGCTCAACTGCGCAAACCGGCGTCAGACCGCGCGCCTTGAAACGGTCCAGCACAGCCCGCAACGCATGCCGCGGATCGCCTGCATAGGGGCGGCCATCATCGTGGAACATCCAGATCGGCAACAGCGCAGAGGGGTTTTCGAGCCATGGCATCGGCATAAAGCCGCGTTCGGTCGGTTTCAGCACACCGTCGCGGTCACCAGATTCGAACACCAGCGGGCTGTCATCAATATCTTCGCCCCAGATATCAAGGTTCAGAACAGAAAAAGGAAAGCGCGTGCCATCCTCGACGACTTTGTCGGCATAGCGGGTGGGGATGCGTTTGCCGCGCGGCTGGCCATTTAGGTCAGCGGCAGCAACACGAATGGTTCGGACGGACGGATTCTTGCGAAGCCAATTTTTCATAACTCACCTTCTGGACGGTGGGCCATGCGGTTGGCGTTGTGCCAAGGGCATCCGCCGCCCACGCGCCGGATAATTTGATCAAATTACAAATACTACCTGATCATATTGGGACGCAAGCGCAAACTTCTGCGCGCCTCTTGCGGCAGATGGCGGTTCAGACGTCTGTTAACCAGCCCAAAGACGCCGATCACGACCAGCGTCAGCAGAACAAAATAACCCGCAAGGATCGGATAGGGCACAAAGGGGTTAAACGTCTTGTCGGCAAAATAGCTTGCGTAATAGAGCGCATCGCCGCGTTGCTGTGACGCGGGAAAGCCGCTGAGAAAAACCAGCGTCGTTGCGTGAAACAGAAAAATAGCCTCGTTCGTGTAGGCGGGCCACCCGAGGCGCAGCATCGTGGGCCAGATCACGCGGCGAAACCGCGCCCAACCTGAAAGGCCGTAGGCATCCGCCGCCTCGATGTCGCCTTTGGGGATGGACTGCAACGCGCCATAGAAAATCTCGGCTGTGTAGGCGGATGTATTAAAGAACAAGACCACCAGCGCGCCCAGCCATGCGGCAGAAAACGGATCAAAAATGGGGTGCTGCGATTTGAGGGTGAGAAACAGGAAGTAGCCAAAGAAGAACTGGATAAACAATGGGGAGCCACGGAACAGGAAAATGAACCATTCAGACGGTTTGCGGAACCACGGGTTCGCGCTGGCCTTGCCCAGCCCCAGTGCAGTGGCAAAGAAAAACCCCATCAGCAGGGCGGTGACGCCAAAATATACATTCCAGATCATGCCCGACCCGATCAGGGTAAAGTGTTCACACAAAGTGAACCCTTCGCGGGGCAGCAGGCGTTCACCGTAGCCCAGCGAGCGGAACGCATAGTCTTGAATGGTCTGCAAACAACTCATGCGGGGGCCTTGCGCTGTGCTTCACCGCCGGTAGTGGCCTGTCCTTTGGTCAGGCGCGTCATCAAGCGACCAAGCACAATCTCCGACACACGGGTAAAGGCGAGGTAAAAGACCAGAAGGGCCAAGAAGTACCACACACGCCAGTCGCCATGCGGATAATCGGTAAAGCGCGGGGTGCGGGCGCTGCCCAATTCGCGCGCCCAATAGACGATGTCTTC
>JAFMHE010000305.1 GCA_017854675.1 Paracoccaceae bacterium
CCGCCGACAATCCCAAAATCCTCGAGATGTATGCCTCGGTCGGTCACGACTGGGTTGAACACGATAGCGTCGCCTGGTGCGCAGCCTTCGTCGGACACTGCCTCGAGAATGCAGGGATCCGGTCGACCCGTAAGCTGACCGCGCGATCCTATCTCGATTGGGGTGTGCCGGTGGAGGCAGCGGACGCCCAGCAAGGGGACATCGGTATCATCCCGCGCGGCAAATCCAGCTGGCAGGGCCACGTGTTCTTCATCGATCGTATCGAGGGCGCTTGGGTCTGGGGGCTCGGGGGCAATCAGGATGATGCGGTCAATATCAAGCGCTACCCGGTCTCAAAACTTCTCGGTATCCGGCGCGCGGGTGACGTGACCAGCAATGCAACGATGTCTGTGCGCGACGTGCAGTCGCGCTTGCGATCGCTTGGATATCATGAGGTTGGCGAGTTGGATGGCAGGATCGGCCCACGAACGCGCGCAGCCATCTTGGCCTACCGTGATGACAACAGCCTGCCACTGAATCCGATCATCGATCTCGCGCTGACAGAGGCACTGCTTGTGGCAAAGTCCCGCCCGGTCTCGTTCGAGCGGGCTGCGGGCATACCTGAAGGCTCACGGATCGTTTCTGCAGCCAATGCGCAGATTGCGCTTGGGGCTGCGGGTTCTGTCGAGCTTGCCTTGAACGATATAGCGCCTTTGATCACTAAAGCCGAAGATGGGCAGGACCTTGCGAGCCGCATCCTTAACCTTGTCGGGTTCGGGTCTTATGCAGGCGTGGTCACGCCAGCACTAGGGGCTCTGATCTTCGTCGCAGTGATCTGTTTTGCCCTGAAAGCCAGGGCGGCCCGGATTGAGGATCACCGGACCGGGAGGACACCGTGATGTTGATTGCCCGTCTTTTTGCAACCCTGCGCACGCGCATGGCTCTATGGGGCGGCCTCATGGTTATCTTTCTTGCTGCCTTGCGTGTTGCCAGGCGTCAGGGGCGACAGGCAGCAGAGGCCGAGTTTGCCATTCGCGCGGCTGACGCCCGCATCCGGGCGCTGCGCACATCCCATGAGGTCACACATGAAATTGAGAACCTGTCTGATGATGAGCGTAATCGCCGCCTTGATCGCTGGATGCGGGATTGACGGGCTGCATGGCACGGATTGTGACTGGGCCGTGCCGATCCGTCCCTCGCGCAGCGATCAGCTGACGGATGGCACCGCGCGCCAGATCCTCACCCATAATGAAACCGGCGCAGAGCTCTGCGGGTGGCTGCCATGACCCCTTCTGAACTTCAGGAAGGCCCGGTCATCCTGATCGGCTACGAATACCGCCTTCAGCTTCGGGCAGAGGCCGACCTCTTTCCCGAGGTGGCAAGCTTCACCGGCCAATTACGCAGCGCGGTGAATGACAGCGCGATCCTTGCCACCATCTCCACTGAAAATGGCGGGGTGCTGCGCCACAACGAGCGGACAATCGAGATCGTTCTGGTTCCGACTATCACGGCAGGTCTCAGCCCCGGCAGCGTGACGCTTGATCTCGTGCGCACTGATCTCGATCCCGATCGGCATCTCGGTGTGCTTCTGGACATCCCCGTGGTCTTGCCGGTGACACGGGGGCTTTAGGCCATGATGAATGCGCTTGATGTGCGGTCTCTCACGGGGCCGATCCGCGTTGACATCAGGTCCAGCACCCGGATTGCGCTGCGCCTGTCCACTGGGCCAATCGGCATCCGCCTGCTTGGCCAGCCAGGCCCGCAGGGGTCAACCGGGCCGCAGGGCGACAAGGGTGATCAGGGCGCGCCCGGCATCACGATCCTGCCCACCGACGCTCCCATCAACGGAGGATTTTTCTGATGGCGAATACGATCCAATTGAAACGCCGCGCCTCGGGCGTCGCAGGAGCGCCAGCTGCCCTGAAATCTGGCGAACTTGCGCACAACGAGGTCGACGATACGCTTTATGTGGGAAAAGGCGATGACGGTTCTGGCAATGCCACGTCGATTGCCCCTATGGCAGGTGCTGGCGGGTTCCTGGCACTTATCGGCACGCAGACGGTCGGCGGGTCGAAAACCTTCTCCCTCGTCCCGAAATCATCGCAGGACGCCAGTGCTGCCACCGATCTCGTGCGCAAATCGCAGCTGGACGCTGGCCTCGCCACGAAAGCCGCGCTTAGCCACAGCCATGCAATTGCCGATGTCACAGGGTTGCAGGGCGCGCTTGATGGCAAGCTCGGCTCGACGGCGAACGCTGTCTCTGCCAGCAAGCTTGCGGCGGCGCGGTCGATCACCCTCGCAGGGGACTTGTCGGGCTCGGTCAGCTTCGATGGGTCTGCCAATGTCACCATCACCGCCGCTGTGGTGGATGACAGCCATGCCCATGTCATCGCCAATGTAGATGGATTGCAGTTAGCCCTTGATGCAAAAGCCCCACTGGCCTCGCCCGCGCTGACAGGCACCCCAAACGCGCCGACCGCAATCTCCGGCACGAACACCACCCAGGTGGCGACAACTGCCTTTGTGCAACAGGCCATCGTCGACTTCGGTCCCGGCGATATGCTGAAGGCGGCTTACGATGCAAATAACGATGGTAAGGTCGATGCGGCCGAGGTGGCTGATGCCGCACCCTGGGCAGGCATCACGGGAAAACCTACGAGCTTTACGCCTGCAAGCCACAGCCATCCAATCTCTCAGGTCACAGGTTTGCAGGCGGCGCTCGATGCCAAGGCAGCTCTGGCATCACCTGCCTTAACCGGCACACCGACGGCTCCGACGGCGGTGGCTGGAACCAATACGACGCAATTAGCCACGACGGCTTTTGTGGCGGTTGCCATCGGTGCGCTGATTGACGCGGCACCTGGCGCAATGGATACGCTGAACGAATTGGCGGCAGCACTCGGCGATGACCCGAACTTTGCCAGCACCGTCACCAATGCACTTGCCGGAAAGTTGGCGGCTGCGTCAAACCTTGCCGATCTGCCGAATAAGACAACAGCACGATCAAACCTTGGCCTTGGCTCTATGGCCACGCAAGCGGCGACCAGCGTTGCCATCACCGGTGGCACCATCAACGGCGTAGCGCTCGATGGCGGGACGTTCTGACCATGGCCAATACGCTTCTTGTCAAACGCACGACCGTCGCAGGCCGGGTGCCAACGACGGCACAGCTGGCTGCGGGTGAGTTGGCGGTCAACGTCACCGACGGCAAGCTTTATCTCAAGAAAACCACCGGCGGGGTCGATAGCATCGTCGACGTTACAAGCGGTGCGCTCACCGATGCCGAGATCTTCGCAAAAATCATAGCCCAAGATGGTTCAGGCTCTGGTCTGGATGCCGATTTGCTCGACGGCAGCGATGCAAGCGCCTTTGCCCGCCTCTCGGGCGCAACCTTCGCAGGCACGGTCACAGCACCTGATTTTGTCTCATCCTCAGACCTTCGGCTCAAATCTGACATCCTGCAGATACCAGACGCGCTGTCGAAGTTGCAGACCCTGACTGGCGTCACCTTCCACATGGCAG
>JAFMHE010000076.1 GCA_017854675.1 Paracoccaceae bacterium
TTCAATCGGGTTGGATACATCTTAGCACGCTGTCCGAATTTGCCGGACCACTTCACTGTGCGTGCCGTTACGACGACGAGAGCGGGCGATGAGTCGTTTCAGGCAAATGCAATGCCTGCAGAAATTCGCATCCGTCCATTCTTCCGTCCACAACCATTTCATCAGAAACGCTACCTCTACTCGCGCTGCAATTTCAAACTCAACCGAAGCGCCGCACTTACCAAGTGGCGTCAGCTTTGTTCTGCATAAGACCAGGTATTCTACGGCGAACTGGGAAGACCGGTTCATATTGGTCTGGCAGCACCCTCAGGAAAGGTATTTGCCTGTTCAAGTGCATTTATTGTTCGGCGTAAGGGGGGCACTCCGGCATAAGGGCCTGTTTACAGGACTATACCATGGGGGGGAACCAGAGTGACCGGTGGTGTTTGTTTGGGAATATCAACACCGGCGATCACGTTACAGCTCCGACAACGGTTTATTTTGATTTTTATCAATCCGCGCCTCTGGCCCTGCTCATACTTTTCTTACCGCAAGCAAAAGTGATCATGAGGTCCGTTATGAGCAACTACAAGCTAGAGAAAACGGTAGGGGAAAATGTCTGCAGTTGGTGTTTTGCGAGAGATGATACTGTTTTGCGTCACGGAGATACTGAAACCTATTGGCACGAGGGGTGCTTTGAGCAAGCACGGGACGTCTTTAGACCGGTCGTCGGTTGGTTAATCACGCAAAAAATAAATACCGATCTTTAAACAGTCAAATTAATCACGGCGGTGCTGTCCGGCAAACCCGAACCAGTCCGATCTGATTGTACCCGCTGTAGGGTTTCCAGTGTCTTGAATTGGACGTCAGCAGTGTGCTGTGCCACCGGCCCGACGTGTGAGATTGACAAAAATCAAATCACATGCGCCGGGCCATGATTAACAATAAACTGTGAGGTTTGGCTGAGTTTACGTATGAGCGATTTCGCTCATCACTCACAGCTTCGCATACTGGTTGGACTACTTTTTCTTTTCAAGGAGGATGCTATGAAACATATTGCAATGCTCGCGGGGGCCATTCTTTTCTCAAGTTCCGTTGGGGCGCAGGCACAAGAAGACGTCGGAAAAAATGAGTACGTTGTTGCTTGCGCGGTGTGTCATGGTGACAGTGGCAAGGGAAACGGTCCCTTTTCGCGGCTGATGAACATCAGCGTTCCCAGTCTCACAACGTTGTCGGCGCAGAATGAAGGGAACTTCCCGTTCCTTGAAGTCTTCATGACGGTGGATGGGCGCACGCAAGTCGAAGGACACGGCGCACCAATGCCCGTCTGGGGAGAAAGATTCTCAGCCGCGGCCGCAGACGATTTTGGCCCCTACGGAAGCGAGTTAGTTGTTCGGGGCCGTATCCTGAGCTTGGTGACCTATCTGGAGTCCATTCAGGAGTAACCAAATCAGTCCAATCAGTTCCACTTTCAGGTAAGAGCAACTGCAGCAGTGCGCGATTGCCGCGAGTCTCATTCCTGGGGCTGTTAGCGGGATAGCCTGTCCAGCGCGTCTTGGCTGATTTGCTCAGCGGCGCGTTGGCTGGGTGCAAAGACCAGCAAATTGGCGGAAATTCCTTGCTTGCTCGCGGGTGGTGATAAGATCACAGCGCCTTGCAATGGCACTTCGCCAGAACGGCGGCGGTGAAGTAGCGGCTCCAGCACACGCACCGCCGCTGAGGTACTAATGCGATGGCTCTTGATCATCTGCTGGATCACCACAACACCGTCAAAGGTATGGTCGGGAGCGATATCGTGCAAGATCTGCAACGGAAGTGAGACACCGCCCCATCGTGCGTTGCATTCAATCCAATGGACTGTCCCGCGCGCACAGATGACCGCATCAAGACTACATTTGCCATAGTACCCCAAGGCCTGCAAAACGCCACCAATCCGGATAGCTTGGTCAATCAGCCTGACCTGCAACGATTGAGGCAGGCCGCACCTTACCGCACCAACAAAAGCGGCCTCGGTACCGAATACGGTTTGTTCAAATACACCTTGCGCCACAGGTGGCCCGCTTTTGGTTTGCGGAATCCAAAGCTGTACCGAAGGGCTGCTGATCACGTCGCGATCCCAGACACCCACAAGGATTGGATAGCGGTCGTTCCAGCCCCTCGCATGTAGGCGGTCCAGCAACAGGCTTTGCAAGCTCTGGACAGTCTGGTGTGCCAAAAGTGTGGCATCGAGCCTGATGTTGCCCGCAGACCCCGCACTGTCCGGTACTTTGACGACCACCTGGGCACCGGTTCGGCCAAGGTGCAGCGCGAGGGCCGCCGCAGCCTCTGGACCATAGGCGGACATTGTGGGTGGGACGGCTTTGTCGTCAATCACGTCTCGGGCGATGCGTGCAAACCATAGCTTGTCGTTGGCGCGCGCGCTAATCTGCGGGACCGGACCGTTGACATGCACAGTGCATCCTGCCGCCTCGCCAATCACTTGCGCCAAGTGCCAGATCGTTCCGGTTGTCAAGTAAGAAGTGAGCGTCAAGCCCGCATGCGCGCGCGCTGCCTCAACAAGCAGATCACGCAAGTACGGGATTGTCCGCGCCTGTATAGCAACGGCGCGTTCATCAGTAGGATCGGCAGCCAGAACTGTCAGCCCATTGATCCCTCGATACTGCTGCAGGTAAGCTTCAAATGCGGGATCAGTTGCACGCACCAGCAAGAAATCACCCGCACTTGCCAAATGCGCGAGACGGTGATCCAGCGGCGGATCACCACGGCCCTGAATCAGTCCAATTTGGGACAGATCTCCGATCAATACCTGTGGACCAGTGCCCCTGCCCTGGGCCACATGCCTGCCGAATTCGCCCGACGATGCAAAGGCAGGTTCGTCCGCCAAAAGGCGCTGGGTCAGGTTGGCAGTGTCTGACATGGCAGGACTGGCCTCGCATAGAATTCTTGCAAGGAAATTTGCCACGCTCTTAGTGTCGCAAAGTTGATATATGTCAGTCGATGCCTGACCATGCCGCTATCCTCGGTTTTGAACAAAACCGGAGGACAGCCATGTGCCGCCTATATACCATGCATGCGAATGAACCGACCCGTGTTGAATGCAGTCTGGTCAAATCCCAGAATGCGTTGATGGCCCAAAGCGAAGGAGACATGGCGGGCTATTCCCATGGGCATGGTTGGGGTGTCGCGGACTACGATGACGGGCAGCCATTGATCGAAAAACAGACATGGGCCGCTTTTCATGGTGAACATTTCGCCAAGAAGGCCGCCCGAGTCTATGCCCGCACCGTCGTCGCCCACGTGCGTCGCGCAACGGTTGGTGGGACCAGCATTGAAAACACGCACCCCTTTCACCACGGCAAATGGATTTTTGCCCACAACGGCACAGTACCGGAATTTGATCAGGTCCGCCCTTTGATCCTTGAGCACACTGACCCGCTTCACCGTGTTGAGATCGCGGGAACCACCGACAGCGAGCATGTCTTTCGCTATCTGATGAGCCTTTTTCTGCAGCATCCCGAAAGGGGGGTGAAAGAAACCGTTCGCGCAGGGCTGGAACAGGTGATTGCATGGTCCGCGCAGATAGCACCGGACAGTCCTGTGGGGCTAAACATTGTGCTGACCGATGGGCATCATGTGATCGGTTCGCGGTATAACCGGTCGCTGCATTATCTTGTGCGCGAACATATTTACGACTGTCCAATCTGCGGTAAGCCGCATGTGCATCATAAACACGATACCGACTACCGCGCGGTTGAAATCGCCTCCGAACCGGTGACACCAGACGAGATCTGGTATGAGGTTCCGAACAAGACGATCTACACCGTGGCCGAGGACTATCGGCTGGATATGGAGCCATTGGGTCGCTAGGCCAAGCGGTCCGGTCCTGCCAACCGAATGCGAACCGGTCTCAGGTTTCCGCAGCAGACGTGACAAGTGAGCACGAAACGTAATTTCAGTGTGCCAAACGCCTTTGCCGCAGCGCTTTAGCTCAGATTATTCCGCATGTGTCGGCGTTTTGGGCGATGCAACTATGGTGACAATAACCTGACAGCTATGACCTTTGCCCGGATAGCGTACCACTTGCCCCTCTATTGCACACTGGTCGACCGCAATCCGCGTTTGACCATGACCGATTTTTTCGGGATCTTTGATCGTTATTTCGATCCGACCACGCGCACTTTCGAGGATAACCTCGACATGCCCCCAGCCGACCGGCAGGCAAGGATCCAACCGTACACCATCTGGCTCTGGCTGGATGCCCAGAATGCCTGAAACACCCAACTGCCATGTCCAACCAGCTGCACCCGTGTACCACGACCACCCCCCCCGACCGGTCTGCGCCCCTACACCCGATACATCACCGGCCAGCACGTAGGGTTCGCAGCGGTAATGCTCTGCGTCATGCAACGCGCTGGTCCGACCAATGGGGTTAATGATGTCAAATATACTATGCGCGCGGTTACCGTCCCCGATCCTCGCATAAGCCATACCCAGCCATGCCGCAGCATGCGTATACTGCCCGCCGTTTTCGCGCACCCCAGGCGGATAGGCCCGAATATAGCCAGGGTCGCGGCCGGTCTTGTCAAATGGCGGTGTCAAAAGCCGGATGAGCCGGTCCTGATCATCAACAAGATTGCCGCCTGCCGATCGCAAAGCAGATTGCGCGCGCGCGTCCACCGGCAACCCCGATAAGACCGACCATGCCTGCGCAATGAGATCAATCCGGCATTCGTCGTTACCGGCCGACCCCCAAGGCATGCCGTCATCGTCAAATGCCCGCAGATACCAACTACCATCCCATCCATGGCGATCAAGTGCGCCAACCAGATCACGGGCATGGGCCTCCCAGCGATCAGCAGCCTTCGCCCGCCCCGCTTGTCGCGCCAACGGTGCAAAAATACCAATCGTTGCAATCTGGAACCAAGCCAGCCAGACGCTTTCGCCCTGCCCCTTCTCACCAATGCGGTCCATTCCGTCATTCCAGTCACCACCATCCATCAACGGCAAACCATGGGACCCCGTAACCATCATCCGCTCCATGACGCGCATACAATGATCGAGCAATGTGCCAACTTCCCCCGTTTCGAACAGGGCGTAACGGTCATGTTCCTCGGGACCCAGTTCAGGTGCGCGCAGGAACGGGATTTTGACATCAATTATATCCGTGTCACCGGTCGCTTCGACATAGCGTCCCGTCACATAGGCCAGCCATACATAGTCATCAGAACACCGCGTGCGCACGCCCCGCCCCAGCGGCGGGTGCCACCAGTGCAACACGTCGCCTTGTTCAAACTGATAATGTGCCGCACGTAAGATCTGTTGACGCGCCTTACCCGGATCAGTCAGCAGCAACGCAAGCACATCCTGTAGCTGGTCACGAAAACCGTAGGCACCACCTGCTTGGTAAAACCCTGCACGTGCCATGATCCTGCAGGACAGATTCTGATATGCAAGCCATCTGTTGACCATCAGGTCAAAGGCCGGATCAGGGGTTTTCACCTGAACAGCGCCCAGCCTTGCGGCCCATGTTGCCTGTAACGTCTCAAACGCCTGCTGCGTCGTTTCAGGGCTCTGCCATTTCTCGATCATCGGCGCCAAGTCGGTGGCATTCCCGACTTCGCCAAGTACAAAAACAACATCGGTCTGCATACCTGGCCGAATATCGATATGCACCTGATATGCAGCACAGGCGTCGCCACTTTCAGGGAAGTGTCCACCCAGATCCCAGCGCCGTAAACCGTCCGGATCGGTCACATCACCCTCCCGCCCCAGAAAGGCAGAACGATCGCCGGTGACACTATGGGCATCCATCGTTGCGGTCAGAAAGGCCGCGCGCGATGCAAATTCGGCGTTCCAAAGGTTGCGCCCGATGATCGCCTTGAGTTCTGGATCATAGCGGCTGATGTTATGGGGGCACGACGTACTTTCCAGCGCGCCCAGCAACCAGTGCGCATAGTAGGTAGCTGTGATCCGGCGGGGCTGATCTGAAAAATTGGCCAGCCGGAGGCGAACGACCTTGACCGGATCATCCACCGGCACAAAGCACAACATCTCTTGCTGCAATCCGTGGCTGTTCTTGGTCCACTGCGTGAAGCCGGCACCATGTCTGACCTGACAGTCAGCGTCCCGACCGGCCGGCTGTGATGTCGTTGTCCAGACTTTGCCACTGGCCTCGTCGCGCAGATAGACGACTTCACCATGCGCATCTGTAACCGGATCGTTCGACCATGGCGTCAAGCGATGCTCGCCACTGTTGATGGCCCATGTCATCCCTAGCCCCGCCTCGCTAACCAGGCAGCCAAAATTTTCGTTAGCCAAGATGTTGCACCAGGGCGCCGGCGTGCGCAGACCGGAAGCAAGATGTATCAGATAATCGCCGTTCTCCGGATCAAACCCGCCAAGTCCGTTATCGAACAGCAGGTTGTCCGGCCTGACGATGGCGCTGATACCGAATTCTGAGGCAGGCCGCTCTTGCAAAAATACTGGTAGCTGATCGCGTGGTTGTATGGCCAAATCCAAAATCTGTCGCAGGGTCTTATTCTCATCATGCAGCACGACAGCTGCAGATGCCTCGACCCCCTTCCGCGACTGGTGGGACATCTGGTCGCCCGCCAACAGGTGAATGCCACCACGCATACCAAGCATGCCAGTTGCATGGGTGTCGCGGATGACGGAAAGCACCTTTTCACGCAGCGGCTCTTCATAGCTGGTCGCCGCCTCGCGTAGAATGACCAGGTCAACGTGTAAGCCCGCATCGTGCCACAACCGGTGACCGCGCACCACAATATCAAGCAGCGACGCATTGTCCAAATCCGACAGCTTGAGCAGCAAGATTGGATAATCCCCGGAAATGCCAAAACGCCACAGGTCCGGCTGGCCATGCCATTCCTCTGCATCAGTGGGCGGCGCTGTGCGATATGTCGGGTTCGTGTGCACGAGTAACGATGACAATACCTGCAATTCCGGCAAATGCTCGGCTGCAATCCCAAGTCTGCGCACCTTGCGCCCCGTCTCCAGCAATGCGTCTCGGAAGGTATGGTCGATCATGGCAAAGGGATAACGTGAAGCAATCTGCACAGCCTCATGACGCGATGCCGCGGCAACGCTCAGAAACACAAGCTCCCTGATTTCCGTCGGATTCAACGTCACACGCGTCTGGAGAGACATCACCGGATCAAGCGTCCAACCTGCCCGCTGGCTGAGCCCGTTTGACAGGCCCTCAGGCGCGCGCGCTGTCCGATTTCGGCCCAAGAACTGGCGGCGGTCCGTTTCCCATGCTGTCACGACTGTATTAGGATCTGCGGAGACAAGTTTGTGCAACAGCACCGGCGGTTTTGTCTCCGGACGGCGCGGCCTGCGCGTGTACAACAGTGCCTGTTCATCAGCCAAATAATCACTGTGGACAAACAGCTTGCTGAAGGCGGGGTGTCTTTCATCCTCTAGCGGCGGCGCAATGGAGACTTCGGCATAGGTCGTCAGATCAAGCGTGCGCACGACCTCGCTTTCATTGGTCAGGGTAACACGCCTTATTTCGACTTCATCAAAGGGTGCCACAGCCACATCCATCCGCGCCACAATCCCATCGTGTCGGCATCGCAATTCGACCATGTGTTGATGAAAGACGCACTTGGTATCAACGTCCGCACGCCCTGTCGGCGCGGACCCCAGCGACCACAGATCACCACTTTCGGCATCCTGAAGATAAAGCCAGATCCCGTCGTCCGTGCGCACAGGATCGGGACGCCACCGTGTCAAACCGGTGTCGTTCAAACGCAGCCCGCCGCCACCGCTTTGCGTGATCAGCGACGACATGCGGCCATTACCCAACGTGTGCACCTGCGGCACAACCAGATCGGGAGATGGCACCCATGGCGCCAATTCTGGTGCTTGATGTGTATCCGCAGGATGATCCCAAGGCTCGTCGGCGCGGCCCAGTTCCAGCGGGACATCCCAAGGCACGCGCTCTTGCAGCAACAGGTCCATGGCGCGGATTGTTTTTTCACGCAAAAAGCGGTGAACCATGATGTCGTTCTGGAGGGCGTTGACGATCGCCGTCTGAACCATGCCCTGATGGTGCGCCATAAACGTGGTGACAGCAACGAAGTCGCGCCCAGAGACAATCCTGTCGGGCGTGAAATCCAGCGCTTCGATAAAACCATATCTGGTCAGCGCACCCATTTGCGCCAAGACCTTCAGGTTCTCAGCCGCCGCCCCGGGCCAGCCGCAAAGCGCCAGAGCCGATCCATAGGGCGCGATGACCAGGTCATCAGTCAACCCCCTGCGAATTCCCAGCCCTGGCACACCGAAGGCGCGATATTGAAAGGTGCCACGCGTATCCGTGGTGCCAAACGCCGATTCCGAAATACCCCAGGGCACCCTGCGTTCCTTGCAATAGGCGTGCTGGAAATCCACCGCTGTCAGTTCGCTTTCCCCCAGCAGCGTATCGCGATAGCTAGGCAGGAACAGCGGCGGCATCAGGTATTCAAACATCGATCCGTTCCACGAAAGGATTGATGGCTTGCCCTGCAATCTGGTGATTGGCCTGCTGAACGCGTACCAATGCTCAACAGGCGCGTCATGTTTGGCGATTGCAAAATAGCTGGCCAGACGGGCCTCAGTCGCCAGCAGGTCGTAGTGGCTGTTGTCCATCTTCCCAAGGCTTTGATTGTAGCCAATCCAAAACAGCCGCACAGAGGCATCGTATAGAAACACAAAATCCATGCCGAATGCCAACCGATCTGCTTTTGTGACAAGACCGCGAAGGGTATCGCGCGTTGCCTCTTGCTGGGCAAAACCCTCGGAAATAGATTGGTTCAGTTGATCCAGCCATGTAGGCGTCGCGGCGCAAACTTCCGGGTGCCCTGCCTGCCAGCGCTCCAGCACCGCGGTGAACGCATCCAGTGACACCTGACCGGCCGCCCATGCACCTGGCGGGTGCAACTGTTCTGCGATCTGAGCGATCACAGGCACGGCGACTTTCGGGCAATCTGCAAGCACAGTCAGCCATGGCAAGAACAAATCAATGTCGCGCGCAATCGCGCGTAGCTCATGGCGGAAGCGCTCCAGCCATGTGGTGATCTCTGTTGTTTGATCACTGGAAATGCCGGGCGAATTTTCGATGGCCGCAAGTGCGAAAACCTCGAGATCACGCCAAAGCGTCATGTCGATTGCAGCAAAGGCGGCTTTCCATCGCAGCGGCGACGCCTTTGCATAAGAAATCTCGGCGCGAATTGCGCGCTCGGTTGTATTCAAGGCCGAATAATCCCGCCCCGACACATCGCGCAGCGCTGTACACAGCAGGTCCAATACGACCTCAAGACCACTGAGACTGTCAGACCCGATTAGCGGGCCTTCGGTCAATTCAAGACACCCCTGCTTCAGCGTCACCAGCGCCACCGCAAGGTTACCGCTGTCAACGGTTGACACATAGCTTGGCTCCAACGGGTCCAGCGTTTGGGTGTCGTACCAGTTCAGAATATGACCGCGATACGTGGTCATGCGCCCCAGCGTATTCAGGGTATTGCGGGCCCGGACAGCGAAATCGTTTGTCGTAATGAACCCCATATCGCGCGCTGCCAGTGCCGACACGAGGAACATGCCGATGTTGGTTGGCGACGTGCGATGGGCGATCTCTTCTTTCCGGCCGAACTGATAGTTGTCCGGTGGCAACCAGTTGTCATCCGGCCCGACAAATGTTTCGAAAAAGTGCCAAGTGCGCCGCGCAACATGGGTCAGGAATTTGCGGTCCTGCTCGTCAAGAGATTGCGCACGGAAATATCGCGGCCGTGCGCTCCAGACTGAGATTTCCGGCGCGATCAGCCAAAGCACCAATACGGGCCCCGCCACCCAGAAACCCTGCGGGTCATTTTCCGCCAGATATGCCGCCATCACCAAGGCAATGACCGAAGATGGCCACATTAATGACCACGAGGTCTGCCGAATGCTATCGCGTGACGATTTCATTGCGGCATGCGCGGCCGACGTCCATTCCAACCGGTTCTTGCCACTGAAATAAATTCGCCACAGCGTACGGAAAATCGCGTCAAGAGCGATCACCGTATCGCTGACCAGAAAGGCAATGAAGAAAAACCAGCGCCCGAATGTGGTCCGGATGCGGTGCACGGCACGGCCCAGCATACCACGCTGAATGCCACCGGTTGCGATGGCAAAGGCTTCGCCAATCAGATAGCTGCCGGGTGCCGCAATCGCCAAACCCGTCCAAACCAGCGGGCTGCCCGGCATCACCAGCCAGCCAAAGATCAAGAACAGCAATACCGCAGGCGACATCAGACTGCGGCGCAGATTGTCCACCAGTTTCCAGCGATCCAGACCTGAAAAGGTTGTCTGGGCTATCTGTCCATTCGCGCCGGGGACTTTGCGACCAAGCCAAGGCACAAGCTGCCAGTCACCGCGCATCCAGCGGTTCTGCCGCATGGCATATTCAGGGTAGGTCGCTGGCAAATCCTCATACAGCACGACGTTGCTAACCAACGCGGCCCGCCCATGCAGTCCTTCAAACAGATCATGGCTGAGGACTTGGTTTTCTGGAACACGGGTCAGCAGGCTCTGGTGCAAGGCTGCGATATCATAGATGCCTTTGCCGACATAGATGCCGGTCCCGAACAGATCCTGATATACGTCCGATACGGCCCTGCTATAAATATCAATCGCGGTATCGCCGGCAAAGAGATGTGTGAAATGCGTACCCTTGCCAAGCTTCGGCAATATCTCGATCCGCGGCTGCAAAATGGCATGACCGGAGACGACCCGTCCGCTGTCTTGATCGACGACTGCCCGATTGAGCGGGTGCGCAAGGATACCGACAAGACGCGCGCCAGATCCCGGGGACATTTGCGTATCCGCGTCCAACGTGATCGCATAGCGGATACCACGCAGGGTATTGACAGGTCCCGCAACCACGTCAAACGCATCGTCGCCAATACCGAGAACATAACGGTTGAAGTCTTCAATCTTGCCGCGTTTACGTTCCCAGGCCATCCAGCATCCTTCGGCCGCGTTGTACTTGCGACGGCGATGTAACAACGCAAACGGCGGACCGTTATCGGCAGTGTTACGGCGATTGAGATCATCAATCCGCCTTCTGAGCGCCGCCTCTATCGCTTCGTCTTCAGGCAATCTCTGCCTCTGTGCATCGGCAAGGTCCGAAAGAATGACAAAACGGAACATTGGATCAGGATTGGCGATCCGCAGGATTTCGATCTTCTGTGCGATATCTTCCACCTCGGAAGGTGCCGCGATGATGACAGGAATGATGATCGCGGTAGCGCAATCTTTTGCGATCCCTTTCGAAAAATCCATTTCGGGTAGGACGTCAGGTCGGCTTAGCCGTGTGATCATCCAATGACCGAACCACACACTTGGGATCGTCGCAGGCAGAATTGTAAGCGTCAGGCCCAATACCCATTGCCCCAACGTCGCCTCGTGCAGCCACAGATAGCTGACAGATAGACTGGTTGCCGCGCCCAGCAGCAAAAGCAGGCCCGAAGCATAAAGCGCCTGCCTGTACTGCCAAAGACGCCGCTTGATCGCTGCGAAAGGTGATATCCGGTATTGCAACTGCGCTTCGAGTTGCGGCAATCCCTCTGCTATCAACCAGTACCCGACATGACTGCGGTTGCTGGCGGTTTTGTCGCTTCGCGCCAAATCAACGACCGCACGGGCGATGTCCGTTTCAGACTTGCCGCTGCGCCATGCGAGTTGCTCAACCACACGTCGGTACCGGTTGCGGGTCTCGAATGTCATGGCCGCGTAGACACCTTCAGGATCATTGGCGAGCTCAGCTTCGATGCAGCTGACATGATCAACAAAATCCGGCCATTTGATGCTGTCGATTGCGATCAGATTGGTGATAGCGTGTGCAATGCGATCAACGGGTGCGGTATCTGCCAAGGTGTGAGGACCTGGGTCCTGCATCAACGCCAATTGCGGGTCCATATCTGCGGCCGCATAAACGAGCTGTTCCAGACAGACTAGGCGCAGAAAGGATGGCATGGCCCAGAGTTCGGCATTCCCCAGCGGTGCAGCCTTTTGATATTGTGCAATGAATTCAGTCAATGACGCCAGCGTGATCTGTGCGTTCAACTGCTCCAACACCGTCTGCGCGATAATGTAGACACGCGGCGGCCCCGCACCTTTTTTGCCTGCGAACGCGGGTAGCTTGTCATAGAATTGCGGCGGCAGGTCCTTGGACAACCGTCGTAAGGCGCGTTTGACCTGATAATCATTATCGAGAATCCAATCCGCTGCGCGCGCATGATCGGACCGTGGATCAGCACAAAAGGCGCGGAGCATTTCGAACCAGTCTTCCACCCCGGGCAACGCGTGATAAATCGCCTGCCTTTGGGGTGGCCCCGGAACAATTTCCGTATTGAGCGCCTCAGCACCCGCCAAGTTCACAGGGGCGTCTGGCTCTGGCGCGATCTCGCTCATTAATCGTTACCAGCCGGTTTCCTGACGCCTTTCGATGACGCCCGAGCAAACGTGTGGTTGCCCAAATGCCCATTTCGACTTCGAACCAACAGAACCGGAATATTCGCCTTTTCGAGGACAAAACGGGCTACATCACCGGTGGGTACATCAGAATGGCCACTATGACCGTGCGTCGCCATCACGACAAAATCGATTTTTTCGCGCGACATAATGTCGATCAGCGACCGCCGTGCATCTCCGCTATCCGATATGTTGACCAAAGTCTCCAAGCCGTTGTGACCGACCCGTTTCCTGATGCGTTCAAGATAGGTTTTGGCCGCTTTGATATGCAGATCCCGGACCTGCGCATGCAGATGCGCGGCCTCATGGCTATCCCCGGCGATGCCTGCCAGACTAGGATCAGGTGCTACGTAGCAAAGTATCAGTTCGGCGCGATCGGCCTGCGCAATCTTGATGGCCATAGGCAGCGCCATTTCTGCGCGGGGTGACCCATCCAGCGGCACCAGAATATGGCGATAGTGCGTGTGTGACACGTCTGTTGTATCTTCCGGTATCATAAGGACAGCGGCGCTTTTCGACATCAAGACAGCCCAAGCCGTTTCGCTCAGGTGCCAGCCTCCTTCGCTGCGCGACCGCATCGAGGCAGCAATATCCTCGGTGCGCCGATCCAGAAAAGACTCGATTTGATTGGAACACTTCCCCTCCAACAACCTTACGCGGCAAGGTGTCTCACCGCCTCCGGATCTCGCACTGAGACTATTTAACCGGTTGAGCGCTTGTTGCTTTTTGATATCCCAACCCACCGGGTCAATCGGGCCGTCGCCGTTCGGGGGCTCGCACAGCACTTGCAACAATTCGACGCTGCCTCCCAAAGCCTGAGCCACATTTTGCGCATGTTGGATGCCAGCGTCACTGACATTCCTTTCGTCGATGAAAACCAGTACATCAGACGGTCGAAAAGACAGTTTTGCGTTTGACGGTCGATCCTTGACTGCGGGTACATCTGGCTGCGATGAGGTCATCGTGTTGCTGGGTCCTTTATCAAAGGGCGTCTGGTATTAACTTCGCCCATCCAACGCTGGAGGATCGCGAGAAACGCTGATCTTGCGATGAACACCTCAATGAAAGGTCATTGTGGCCTGGTGGAACAAGAGCGGGCAGAATCAAGCTAGACTGATGCGCGTTCCAGCTATTGATTATTGTCAATCCACCAGGGTCTTGATGGGCAAGGTTTGACCGTCCACTCCAAACGGATGCAACCACCACGGGAATGAAAACCCAGCGCCCTTTGTGGTGTTAGTCGGTGCGATCTATTTTCCAGATTTCGCGCAGATGCGTGACCACATGCTGCGGGATCCGGAAATAACGACCGATTTCTGCATCTGATAGACCCAGATCAACAAATGTCTCAAGGCACCTTTTCGGCGTCGGTCCGAGCGGGTGCACGAATTTTTGCAATTGACTGGTCAGTTCGGCGCGCGCGCTCGGGGTACCATGCGACAAAGCACTCCCGCCAGGTCCTAGCATTCGGATGATATCATCAACGATATGTTTATCATTCATGTTGGGCCCCATACGCCTGTGCATGAAAACAGCATGAATCAGACTGGTAACGAAAAAATATCGAAGCCAACTGACCTGCGTCAATCCATGCGATCCAATTCCATTAAGTGTTAGAAATTCGCTGGTGGACTGCTCTTTTCTCGGACCCAGAATTGATAAATCTCAATATTTCGTCCGAACTCGCCGTGCAGCTTTCCATCTATGGAAAACATCGTACAGAGATTCGCTGGAAGAGAAGACGCTGGCCGCAAGCTCGGCGAAATGCTTGTTCAGCTAGAGCTCGATCATCCGCTTGTCTATGCATTGCCGCGAGGGGGTGTTCCTGTCGCGGTCGAGGTCGCCAAAATGCTTGGCGCCCCGCTTGATTTGCTTTTGGTACGCAAGATCGGGGCGCCCAGAAACCCGGAAGTAGCACTTGGCGCGATTGTCGAAGGCGCAAATAGCGAAGTTGTCATCAATGAAGATGTGCGGCGTATGTCTGGTGCGAGTGACGTCTACCTGAACGAAGCAATAGCCGATCAAAGAGCTGAACTCGCCCGCCGCAAGGCGATTTATCTGGGCGATCGCCCACGTCTTGATCCGGCTGGCCGGACCGTCATTATTGTGGATGACGGGTTGGCAACAGGGGCCACAATGAAGGCCGCGCTGATCGGGTTGAAACGCAGTAACCCCGCGCGGATCGTCGTCGCATTGCCCGTTGCGCCCAAAACAGCGTTGGACGAAATCTCGGATCAGGCCGATGACGTCATTTGCCTGCATCCGGCCATTGCATTTCGTGGTGTCGGGGGTTTTTATCGCGATT